>JAQTRI010000408.1 GCA_028711905.1 Candidatus Wallbacteria bacterium
TGGTGATACTGAAAATACTTGGCCCACTGGGTATAGAAGGTGGCGTAAATGGCCGTGTTCTCGTCCTCATCGTATGTGATGCCTTCATCGTGCTTTTCCCCGTCTTTGTCCAATTTGTCGTCATGGATGCGGATATGGGTGATGAAGCCATCGTCCTGCTTTTCCCTGTGCTTGACATGCACTGTGCGCTCAGCGATGAAATTCATGGCATTGGGTGATGCGTTGGCACCGAATTCAGGAGGAATACCATTGCCGTTAAAGCCGGCGATCAGACAGGCAGGGTCGCGCCAGTCTTTGGCCAGATTCTGCTTGCCCTTGATCGATGTGCAGTAATAGTAACCGAGTTCGATGCGCTCATCCATGAAAGACGGGAAGGTCATTTCCTCGTAATTGTAGCGCAGATAAACGGCCATGGCCTGGACCTTGTAAACACCAGGATCCTTGAACAGAATCTCGAACCCCTTGCGCTCGATACTTTTGCCCCCGTTGTAAACATAATCATCAGGTGTGTTGACTACTATGCAGTCGATTTTTCTATTGTTCAAACCTGAAATGATGTTGACCGGCTTGCCTCCATTGACCTGTGGATTGATCTTGCCTGAGGCGTAAGGCATGTACCAGGAATACAGCACATTGTCCGGAGTATCCGGCCTCAGAGCGTCCAGCACCCGGAAGTAGAAGAACAAACCAACCCGGTTGTCTATGGCTTTTTCCACTAAGCTGATGGTATATCCCCCGGTGAACCCGTTGCGGTTGTTGGTCTCTCGTTTGGAGAGCATGTTTTCACCGTAGTTGTCGTTTTTGTTCAGAAAGTCACCGCGGAACGAGGCCGGGTTTTCCACACTGAAACCGTACCACTCGTCTTCATCAACCCAGTCGTCATTGGCATAAACCAGGCCTTCATGCACATCACGGCCCGGAGGACCAACGATATCGATGTGAGCGATGTCGTCATCCGCGATCGGCGGACCTGCGATATTGACCACAGCCAGGTCCAGATCTATCTCTCGCACATCGAGTGTGCTGTTGGCGTCCAGTACAGCCTGAGTCATCATTACTGTCACAGGCTTGCCGTTCTGAAGGAAGCCGTAGTCCTGGCGCCTGTAAACATTTCCTCCGAGAAAAACCTTGAAGATCAAACGGTTGTCCGTTTTATCGTTTTCCTTGATGCGGTATACATTGCCGAACCAGCCGTCACCCAGAATGGAGTCCCATGTATGCGTGCAGCCTGGGGGGACCTGTCCCGGGTCATTGGTGGGAGGGGTATAGATACTGATGTTGGTGATAACATCAGCAGGAGCGGTGTTGGGGTTCCAGCCCCCGGGGTGGGTCTCCTCTTTTTTTATCATGTAATAGAAATTGCCGATGCCGTCTCCGGCAATGGATTCGACCTTGCCCTGGACCGGAATCTTCAGGGTGAAATCGACAGCTATCTGCTGGTTGTACCCGGCTGCAGCAGGATTGCCCTCCATTTCCTGGCACCTGACTGTTCCGTTGGTTGTGCCTGTACCAGGATCTGTCAGTTCCCACTTGATGCCGCCGTGGCCGTCCCACTGGTCGCATACAGACATGTCGATTGCTGTGGAAAGATAGATCCAGTCAGAGGTGCGGTTTCTGGTTGCGGCTCCGACAGAGCGGGTGCGACCCGTGTAATTGCCGGCCTGAGGATTGGCTCCGGGGTTCAGCTGCTGACCGGATACTGCCAGCATGGCGGCACCGGCTGCAGCAGCAGTATTGTCATCTGCCATAGCCAGAGGCGGGGCATATGCAATGCCCTGGGCATCGAAAACCGCGTTCGGCGGGGCCTGGTCCATCAGTCCCATTTTAAGCATCGGGTCAGGCACATCATTGTAAAAATAACGGTGTCCGGTACAGGTGACGCATATTACCATGCAACCCAGACCGCTGTCCTGGATCGGCTGCGGATTGTAATTTTCTCCGGGGGGAGCATCGCTGCAGCCTGAACCTTCAGCAGCATAGTCGTACTTTGTCTGCAACAGGTGGTAAACTTTTTCGAAACCGGTGAATGTTTCCTGGATCGGGTCCCAGGCTCCGGCGTCTGTGATGATGTGCCTCGGGTCGTGGTAATAGGCGTCCCAGAACTGGATGTTGCGTTCCACAAAATTCAGGATCCACGAAAAATGCGGCCTGCCGAAGTGGAAGGCTGTGGTCATGGTGGTGGATCGCGGTGGGATGGTCGGGAGGAGGCCGTTGACACTGCAGTCCATGCCGTAGCCGTTGGGGACGATTATGTTGTTGAACTTGTCTTTCCAGAAGCCGTTGTTGTGGGTATAGATCTGGGTCCACTCCGGGCAGGGATTCGTGGGCCCGGGATAGCCGAATTTGGCCATGCCGAAAGGCCAGCGGCCTTTATTCTTGTTATGGCTGGCGGAGTTGTAGCCATGACCGAAATGGTTGCCGGCCCACAGGCCCTGGCCTAAGTAAATGGGCTGCTTGTTGACCCCCAGGCCGATACGATAGAAGTCGCCGGCGTTGAGAGCTGCCATATCCGGATAGTTCTGACCGGCCAGCTTGGCCAGATCGGTCTTGGAAAGCGCTGGAGGGCCATACTGTCCTTCATTGTCGGCGCAGAGGCAGTACACATTGCCGAAAAGGTCTGCGGCAATGGCTTTGCCAAAAGCCCCAGGGCAGAAAAGATATTTGGATTTTTTCTTATCAGTGCCGTCAGTTACCACCACGACTTCTGAGCTTTCGCGGAACGGTCCGTAAACTCCTTTGTTGTGGCCATCGCCGACCATGACATAAATGTTGCCGTTTCGACGATAAATCTCATTGTTGGCCATGGCAAAAGCCAGACCGGTGAGAACCAGTACGAGCAGCAGCGCACAGTTTTTTTTCATGCTTCCCCCAGAATGAACTTATTTATCTCAGGTAATATCGCTTTAACCTCTAAATAATACTTTCATAACTAAGCAAATGTTTCAGCAGGATCAGTTCATTTTCCGATCCTGGTTTCCAGGTAACGGAAGATCTCCTCCCTGACCTGCTGGTTGATCTCCGAATCGCGAAGCAGTTCACGAACCACATCCATTGTGACATCTACCGTATCCTGGACTAAGAAATCCTTAAGCAGCAGCTCATCGACAGGCAGGTTCTGTGAAACTTCAAGCAGCTGGATATAGCTGGAGACAAAGCTCTGCAGGTCACGGCGCTCCAAATTGGCCTCGTCTATTCCGCCAACCAGCGCCTGGAGGCGGTCATAATCCGCTGAAGCGTACCTGGTTGAACCGGTGTTCGGTTTGGAGTATGCAGGAAACAACCTGCTGTTGAGCACCAGGTCAATCCCGCGGGCTGACGCTGCTTTGCGGGCCGCAGTCCGGATATCTTCCCTGATGCCTGAGAGCAGTTTTGATGTTTCAGAAGGGCTGGTAAATTCCAGGTAGAATTTTTCTTCACGGAGTTGGTCCAGCTGTTTGATTGCAGCGGCTTCTTCCCTGTCCAGGTCGGACAACCGTTTTTCATGGGGAGACAGAGCTTTGTTGAGTTCCTGGCTGAAGGACACATTCATCTGGCGTAATTCTTCCGGGCTTTTACCTTTTATCTGCTTGACCTGCTTTTCCCATGCAAGGTTCTTGATTTCCATAATCTTCTGTTGAATGGATGCCCGTTCCTGTTTGATGGAATTCAGCTTGTCCTGAAAAGGTTTTTCCT
>JAQTRI010000035.1 GCA_028711905.1 Candidatus Wallbacteria bacterium
CTTCTTCATCATGTCCAGGCTTTTTTCACTGTGCACAAGGGCGATCACCTGTCCGGTGCAGCCGGCATATTTTTTGGCCACATAGCAGCAGAGCAGGCCGGATTTTCCGGCTGCGCCGATTACCAGCACCCGGTTGCCAGGCCTGACCAGCTTGGCGGTCTGTGCCGGAGCACCGGCCACATCGAGAACCGCAAGGGCCAGTTTTTCATCCATATCTTCGGGGAGCCTGGCGTAGATAGCGCTTTCGAACAGGATCGCCTGACCCTCGATATCCACCTGATCCTTGTCCACATGAATTTTCTTGATTTTCTTGATCTTCAGCGGAGTGAGCGACAGGGAAACCAGGCTGGCGATCTTGTCGCCTTCATTGAGAGGGATTTTCCCTTTCAGGTCTTTGCCGAACTTTGCCACCTTGCAGATGAACATGCCGCCTGAGCCGGTGACCGGGTTTTTGTGCTTGCCGAATTTCTCCACGATTCCGAGCATGATCTTCTCGATTTTTTTCGGGTCTTTGCCGGCCTCATCCTTGATCTGAGTAAAACTGGCTGAGTCGACATTCAGAGTGATGACATCGCACAGTATTTCATTGTCGTAGATCTTGTCCATGTTGTTGTCGATTCTCAAGGCCGGCTGCGGGAGCACTCCCTTTGGTTCGATCACGCGATGGGTTCCGTACTTGTTTCCTTTCATTTTTTACCCCCTGTTATCTTTTTGGAATTGAAAGCATGGCGCGCGCTTCGGCAGGTGTGGCGATTTCATGCCCGAGTTCCTGCGCTATGCTGACGATGCGCTTTACCAGCTGTGCGTTGCTTTCAGCGAGTTCGCCTTTGCGGTAATAAACATTGTCTTCGAATCCAGTGCGCACATGCCCGCCTGAAACCAGCGCGGAAATACCCATAGGCAGCGAGGCTTTGCCTCCGATACCAATGCTGGACCAGTGGGATCCTTCTGGAAGTTCATCACGCATGAACAGAAGATTCTTCACAGTCGCCGGAATTCCACCGGGAACCCCCATAACGAAAGTGAAATAGTAAGGCGGTGTGATCAGACCCTCTTTGATCAGAATCTTGGCATTGTTGATATGCCCGAAATCAAAACACTCGATAGTGGGCTTGACGCCGAATTTTCTCATGCGTTCCGCGAATCTTCTCAGCGAAGGGAAACTGTTGGGCAGGATCTCGTCCCCGAAATTGACCGACCCGCAGTCCAGGGACGCCAGTTCAGGCCCCAGATCGACAGGCGCGATCCTTTCATCGTCGCTCATTCCTATAGCCCCGCCGGTAGTGACCTCGATCAGCATGTCGCATTTTTTCCTGATCAGCCTTATAGCCTCGCCGAACACTGCCGGATCCTGGGTGGGTGTACCGTCATCTTTACGCACATGCAGATGCACGATCGCCGCCCCGGCCAGACATGCCTGGTAAGCTGATTCAGCGATCTCAGCCGGTGTCACCGGAAGATTCGGCTGCTGCTCCTTAGTGGTTTCCGCTCCGGTAACAGCGACAGTGATGATGGTTTTCATGTTTCCCCCTGGCACGGATGTCTGGAATTACGATACACATTTCGCCCTCTGGAATCAAGGCAGGGTGACTGCTGTGAACCTGATGTGGTACTCTACATTCCGGAGGGATTGTGCGCAGACTGTTTTTTGAACCTGTTATTGCTGATGACTTAGTGGAGTTCGGCGAAGACTTCCACCATCTGGTTCATGTCCTGCGGATCTCCCCCGGTGACCACTTGGAGATTGTTAACAATAATGCCGATTGCTTCCTGGTACTGATCGAATCCATTGACACAATTCGGCATCTGATCACGGCGCGGATAGAATCGCGGAAGCGCTTGATTTCCATGATCACAGGGATCAGTATGGCGGTTTCCCTGGTAAAAAGGGATTTCGATGAAATGGTAGATTCCCTGTGTCAGCTCGGAGTCGATCATCTGTATCCCCTGATTTGTGAGCGCACTGTTGTCAGACCTGATTCGGAGAAGGCCCTTAAAATGGTCTGCAGATTCCGGGATATCTCCAGAGAAGCCGCCAAGCAATGCCGCGGCACAAAAGCTATGGAAATTCACGAAATTATGCCTTTCAAAAAAGTGGTTGCCCTGTCCTCCTGTGGAGTGTTGTTTTCCTCAGGCGGTGAATTTGCATCTTTCAAAACTTTTTTGAACTCCGGAGTTTCGGAAACGGAAAACGCATTTGTCTTCATCGGCCCTGAAGGTGACTTCTCACAGGATGAAATCACCGTGTCATTGAAAAGAGGACTCAATACCGTCAGGTTGAGCGGCAATATTCTCCGCACAGGAAATGCGGCGGTGGTGACTGCCGCGCTGCTTCTTTCTCGCAGGGGCTTCCTGTGAAAAGATTCTATCTGCACACCTTTGGCTGCAAAGTCAACCAGTATGAGGGGGAGATACTGTCGCAAGCGCTCGCCCGCGCCGGTTATCAGGCCGTGGAATACGGACAGGCCGATCTTGTGGTGATCAAGTCCTGCTGTGTCACCAGCGTGTCTGAATCCAAATCGGCCCGTTTCGCCAGAACGGCCGCTTCACGCGGGTCCGAGGTCTGGATCGTTGGCTGCTGCACCGAAGACCTGACGAAGAAACTCGAAGGATGCAAAGTGAATTTTTTCAGCCAGCAGGAAGCACTGGAAGTCATCGGAAAAAAATCGAGCCTGCTGGAAACTTTTTCCGGTCACACCCGCGCCTTTGTTAAAATCCAGGACGGGTGCGACAATTTCTGCACTTACTGCGTCATTCCTTTTCTCAGGCCGCAGCTCAGCAGCCGGCCCCATCCGGAGATTATCCGCGAGGTCAAAGGCCTGGTCGGTGCGGGGTTTCACGAAGTCGTTCTCACAGGCATCCATCTGGGCCGTTATCAACCCGATCCTGGCGGGTCCGGGCCACTGGCCTCTCTCATACGGAGTCTTTCAGAAATCAGCGGTCTTTACCGCGTTCGTTTAGGTTCTCTTCATCCACAGGAAGTTACCGGAGACATCATTGAGGAACTATGCGGGAAGCGTCTGTCACCTCATCTGCACCTGTCGGTACAGAGCGGTTCGGACAGTATTCTCAGAAGCATGAACAGGAATTACACCAGCGGTTCCATGAAAGATCTTTTCGCACTATTGAGAAAACGGCTCCCTGACATCGAGCTGACCTGCGACCTGATTGCCGGTTTCCCGGGGGAGAGCGACAAGGATTTTTCAGACACTGCCGCACTTCTGCGGGACGGGCAGTTCGCTTACGCCCATATTTTTCCTTTCTCATCCAGAAAGGGCACAGCCGCGGCTGAAATGGCAGAAACGGCAATCAAAAGCAGCGTGATCAGGGAAAGAGCGGCGTTTCTCAGAACAATCAGAGACGATCTTTTCGCAGCCAGGAGAAAAAATTGGATCGGGAAAACGCTCTCAGTCCTCATTGAACACAATTCATCAGGGTTTTCCGAGGGTTTCAGCGAAAACTATCTCCGGGTAAGGGTGAATGGCTCGCACCCGGTTAACTCTTTGATTCAGGCCGAGATCACTGGTTTTGAGCATCCGTTACTGACTGGAGAAGCCCTTTGACTCCAAAATTTTGACTGGATTGAGCAGACCTGTTATCCTTGATTCCGGTAAATCACATTTTATTCCGACAAGGAGCTTGGGATGGGGTCCTGCCCTGAATGCAAAATTTATATCCAGAAAGGCGCCAGGTTCTGTGGAGGCTGCGGAGGAAAGCTTGATCCGCCCGTTTCGTCCGTTAAACCTGTTCCAGAAGTTAAAGCTTCAGGTGCTGTCAAGCCAGTCCTTAGGTCAACGCCCAAGCCTGCTCCCGGTAAAAAGTCGATGGTGGGTCGCCTGACGGACGAAGACCTCAAAGGAATATTTGATATGCCCCCGGACAGTGTTGACCTGGTACTGGACATCCCAGATGAGCACAGTTCCGGTGAAATCGATTTTCATCCTGATACAGGACCGATTTTTGATACCACCGAGATTTTCGGCCCGTCTAAGACGGCACAGTCATCGGGCAAGGAAAAATCCGCACCTTCAGATCCTTTTTTTTCAAAATCAGGATCATCCGCAGCAGCATCGTCGAAGTCAGAAAACGATGGACAGGAGTGGGAACCAGCGCTCTCCGGCAGGGACGATTCCAGAAGGGAAGCAAAAGAGGAACCCAAACCCGAAAAAATTTATGATATCGGCATAGCCTACCGGGAATCGCGGGCTGGGAAGATGAGCATCAGCGATTGTTTTGAAAAAAGTGTCGATGTCATAAAAGCCGAATCCGGCAATGTTGTTTCGTGGGGACTGATTTTTCTGCTGATCATGGGCTTGTTCGGCGTTATCATCCATATGTCGCTGAGCGAGATTTTTCCCCTGCTTGTTCCTGTGTTCGTTCTGATCGCTTCGCTTTCGATCGCACCGGTTCTCACATCAGGGTATTATCAGTTCTGCCTGCACATAAGAGATTTCAAAGACCCTGGCTTTCAGGACTTTCAGATCGGTCAGGCTTACGCCAAAGAACTGATGGCTCTGGGCTGGTTGTCTTCGTTTTACGCCTGTGTCGGTTCAGCCCCATATCTATTTGCATATGCACAGGCTATCTCAGGCGGTCCTGATGAAGTGTCCCTCTTCTGGCTGGCCGCGGTTCCGGTTTGTCTCGTGATCAGCGGGTTCTGGGCTGTCCTGTTTACAGCGAAATATTTGTTCGCGCCCCTTTTATACATTGACCGCAAGGTTAAATTTTTTGACGCCCTTCTTTACAGCAATCGCATTTTTAAAAAAAACCGCCACAGTTCTTTCATCTTTGTGTTCATTCTGACCTTGCTGAATGTGCTCGCCGCTCTGCCGTTCGGTATCGGGCTGGTGCTATCCATCCCCCTGAGTACAGGAGCCATTTTCTTCGCTTATGATGAAGTATTCGGGATCCAGTCGCAGACCTTTGAAAAGAATTAACCCCCTTCCCTCAGCAAAGGGTCAGTCTCGCAATCAGCTTCTCCGGGAATGCCATTGTTTATTCCCGTAATCTGCCTGACACGAGCCTGCCACTTTCCATCTCCGTCAATGCTTATATAATTCGATGGATTACAGCAGTATGGCGGATTAACTTTCCTGTCTATGGCAAACACCCTTGACTGGCCAAGCACACCGGTCAGATATCCGAATTCAAACATGCGCTGCAACAGATGGTCTTTAGGGAGTTTTATCTGAACCCTGTAACCGGGACGGTCCCTGATCTCATCTTCCATACAGACAAAAGCGACAAAAACCTCAGCGAGCGGGGCATGGGGTTCCATGTTTCGGTCCAGAAGGCTGGGAAGCATGAATACATCGGGCAATCCGTCCAGCACACCTGCTATTTCTTCATTAAACGCCGGATCAGGGCCTGTCAGGATCAAAGCTTTGCCCGGCGTTTTATTGATCTGAGACTCTTCCCCGGCTGGAAACAGATCCATGAACTGAACCTCTTCGCCTGCCTTGATAAAAAGCCTGCAGAGACGCTCTTTCCCGTCCTGCCATGTGCTGATACGCAACTCTTCTCCAGCCCCGATCACCATCGGCGAAAAAGAAATCGAACGCAATTCGTCCAGGAACTTCTGCCCCAGTTCCGGGCGGCAGGAAAACAATTCCTGTGCGGCATGGCAGATGGAGTCCAGTCCGCTGAAATCACCGTAACGCAAGGTTTTAAGTCCATCGATTATCTGCTTGATTTCTTCCGATTTATGCATATTTCCCCCAGTTTCACTATGAATGTTTTCGGCAGATTCCGGCATAATAGAAGGTGGTAAATTTGGTTGCAGGGTAGTAAATTGTTGTCATGCGCCAGAAAATTCTCATTCTTACAGGAATTTTCCCCCCTGATGTCGGTGGCCCGGCTTCCTATACCTCGCAGATGGCTGATCTGATTTGCGAAAAAGAAGGATATTCTGTGACGGTTGTCACCTTCGGCGACCGTTTCCGGTCCAGGTGTTCCTATCCTGTCATCCGTGTCAGCCGCAGCTTCCCCAGGCCGTTGCGTGACCTGTTGTACTGTTTGTCCGCATTCTGGCATATGCATGACACCACGCTGATTTTCAACAACGGCGCTTCTTACGATACCGGCTGGATAGCAGTTCTGGCCGGAAAGATGTTCGGAATTCCGGTATTGACGAAGGTGGTAGGTGATGGAGCCTGGGAATATGCCGCGCGCAAAGGGCGTTTTAACGGAACCCTGGATGATTTTTTAACAGACCGGAAGCGTGATATTCTGCTTTTTCTGCTGCGATTTTCGCAACGCGTAGTCTGGCGGTTGAGCAGCGCAGTGCTGGTTCCCAGCAGATATCTGGCTTCAGTTGTCTCTTTTTACGGTGTTGCTGACGATAAGATCCAAGTGATCTACAATGCCTTCCTTCCCGGCAATCCCCAACAGATATCCGCTCCTTTTGATTCGGAGCATCCTCAAACCGGTCTGGTGTTTCTGACAGCAGTCCGTCTGGTTCCGTGGAAAGGGGTTGCCCAACTGCTGCGAGTGTTTGCAGATCTTCCTGCTGAATACACTCTGGTCGTGGCCGGAGACGGACCGGAACGACAGACACTGGAAACTCTAAAGAACGAACTTTCCCTCAGTAGCAGAGTGCGATTTCTCGGAGACATTCCCAGGAACAGTGTGCTCAGCCTGATGCGGTCCTCAACAGGCTTCATCCTCAACAGCACTTATGAGGGTCTGCCTCATGTTGTGCTGGAAGCATTTGCCTGTAATTGTCCTGTCATTGCCACCAGAGCCGGGGGTACCGCTGAACTGCTGGGGGATATGGCCGGATACGCCGTTGCCTGCGGTGATATGCCTGCTATGCGCGAAGCCATCACTTCAGTAGCCACCAACCGATCCCTGAGGGAAAACATGGTCCGCAAGGGACAGGAGAAACTCAGCGAGTTCACATGGGATGTAATGGTATCCCGCACCCTGGAGCTGATTCAGGACCTGGATGGAAGAGGCTCAGGAGAGCGCTCCAAATGATGTCGGAAGCTACTAAATCCACCTCTGTTCTCATGATCTCCGTGGGGGAGCATATGCTGGCAGACCGCTTGTCTGACGCCAGAGCCCGCCACATTGAATACGGTACCCATGTGAAGACGCTCATCATAATTGCTTATGCTTCATATCATAACCGCACACCTTTAACCTGGATCTCGAACAATGTGGCGGTTCATCCGACTCACTGGGGAAAATGGCTTTTCCCGCTCGAAGCGCTTTTCCTGGGGTTTATCCTGATCCGCAGACACAAGCTTAATGTTATAACTACACAGGACCCTTTTGTCACAGGGTTGATCGGTTTGATTCTGAAGCTTGTCTTTGGATTGAAAATAGAGATTCAGAATCACAGCGATTTCTATTCTTCAAAGGTTTTTTTAAAGGAAAAACCGCTTCAATATGGTCTGTTTTACCGGCTCGGAATGATCGTTCTCCGCTTCGGCGACTTCTTCCGTGTGCTCAATGAAGAGGAAAAGGAAGTATACGCGACCCTCGGCGTCCCGCGCGAGTTGATACGCGTACTGCCCACCCCGGTCAACAGCGAGCGGTTTTTATCTTTTATCCCTGCGAAAAAAATCAGCAGCCTGCGCCGGAGATTCAATGCAGAAAGTCTCTTCGTCTTAATCTGGGTCGGTCGGGTCACTCCTGCCAAAGACTGGCCTCTGCTCCTGAAAATCGCTTCTAAAGCAAAAGCAGATGCCCTGCCGCTTTGCATTTTCATGGCAGGAGATGGGGAAGAAAGCGATGAACTGGACCGCTCAATCGCAAAGGAAATGCTGGAGAGCATGATCGTCAGGACCGGTCGCGTAACTCACGAAGATCTCCCTGTGTATTACCAGACTGCTGACGCATACATTCACACCTCGTCATACGAAGGCTTCGGAAAAACAATAGTGGAGGCCATGCTGTCCGGGTTACCTGTTGTGACCAGCGATACCAGCGGAGCGCGCAGTATCGTTCTTGACGGGGAAACCGGGTTCATCGTCAAGACACGAGAACCTGAAGACTTTCTGGCTGCCGTCAAACTGCTCGCGTCAGACAGCCAACTGCGCAGAAAAATGGGCAGTATGGGCCGGAAGCATGCGCAGGAACACTATGACCACAACCGCTCGATAGCGGCTATTGCCGACATATGGATCAAATTATCCTCTAATCAGCAGGTTACAAAGACCTTGGCTTGAGACGGACGCAGCCAGTATTCGTACTTGCGGGGAACCGGCTCGCCTCCCCAATCAGGGGATATGTCCTCCACCTTGTCGGCATTCAAAAGCTTGTACAGATCCTCCTGAAAAAACCGGGCGTGATCTTTAGCGTCTTTATTGATTGCCACTAAAGCTTTCACTCCGTGATCACTCTTCTGCATGACAAAAACCCGAGGATCATCGTTCCTGATCTCCTTGATTGCGCTGTCAGTATGAAAAATCGTACAGCTTGATTTGACTGCATTGACCTGCGCGATAAACCCGGAAAAATCAAAATTGACCGGTTCCCAGTTAAAAGGTGTGGTTGTAACTACATCAAGCTTGTTTTTGAACCCGTATTCGAAACCGGTCGGAATCATCACTCCACCGCTGAATAAAGCGCTGAACAGATAGCGTTTCTTCACTTCCGCAGAGTTGCCGTCCACATCCTTGTAAAGTCTGGTGGTATCATGGCTTTCAGGAAAACTCACAGATGAAGAGATTTTACGGAAGGTCGAATACTGTTTCAGGCACCAGGGGGCTTTGAAGTCCCAATACTTTGAACTGTTAAAAATGTAATCGAACCCGGCCTTTGCCGTTCTTCCGGTCTGGGCTGTAGTGCATCCCAGTGTTTCAGCCAGGAACAGAGCGCCGGGATTGATTCTGCGGGCCTCATCAATCAATTCTTTCCAGAGTTCGGCCGGAACCTGATAGGCCGCATCGCAGCGGAACCCGTCAAACCCCATTCCCACCATGTGTCTGACCAGCTTTTTCCAATACTCCCAGAGACCGGTCTTGTCTTTGGAATGCTGATTGTCAATCTCAGCCAGGTCTCCCCATTCCACAATCTTGACACCTTTTTGATAAGCGCCGGGATGCACAATATTTCCCTTTTTATCATACAGATACCACTGCGGATTGGACTGAATCAGAACGCAGTCAACTGCCGTATGATTAATGACAAGGTCCATTAAAACCTGAAGCCCGGCCTGGTGGCAGAACTCAGTGAACGCCCTGATTTCCTTCTCCTGATCCGCAACGCTTTTTGAGCGGAAAAATTGCGGATTATAGCGATAATAGTCCTTGACGGAATAAAGACTCCCGGAAAATCCCGGAAACTGGATGGGATTGACATACACAACATTGAACCCCATGTCTTTGGCGCGCTGCGCGTGAATGTGCCAGTTTTCAATGTACCCTGCCAGACGCGGAAACAGATTATAGATCATGATCGGTCGCAGCATGTTGCTCCTCCTCAGATTGCGATCCGCAAGGGTGTTCTGGAACAGCCCCTGCATGATCAATATTTCTCATCATCCATCATCCTTCAGATGATATTTCTTCAATTTATACAGCAGAGCGGTACGGTTGATTCCCAGTTTTTCCGAAAGCACCGTCCGGTTGCGGCCGAATTTCCCGATGGCTTCCATGATCAGTCCACGCTCATACTCCTCAACACGATCTTTGAATTCCACCCTCGCACTGTCAGGCTCAGGACGGGCGTGACCATCCAGCTCCAGGTCACCGGCACTGATCGTCCGCCCCTCAGAAAGCCAGACCGAGCGTTCAATCATATTGGACAGCTCGCGGACATTTCCGGGGAAATGATAACCAGCTAAGGCCTGTTGCGCGGCATCGTCAAATCCATCGATTTTCCTGCCGCTCTCATCAGCAAATCTTTCCAGAAAATGCCTGGCAAGTATAGGAATGTCCTCCCTGCGCTCGCGTAATGGAGGCAAATGCACTGCCAATACTTTGAGCCTGTAGTAAAGATCCTCGCGGAACCGTCCCTCACCGGCCATGCGGCCAATATCCCTGTTCGTGCAAGCGATTATCCGCGCAGAAGCCTTTACAGTTTCGGCAGTTCCGAGTGGAATGAATTCCCGCTCCTGGATCACTCTCAACAGCGCCACCTGCATTCTGGGGGTTGTTTCACCGATTTCATCAAGCATCAGAGTCCCATCGCCGGCCTCCATGAACAGCCCCTTGCTGTCGCGGTCCGCTCCGGTAAAAGCTCCTTTACGGAAACCGAAAAGTTGAGATTCCAGCAAGTTTTCCGGCAAAGCCCCGCAGTTGACAGCCAAAAATCGTCCGCTCCTTCCCGAGAGTTCGTGAATATAACGGGCAGTCACTTCCTTCCCTGTGCCGGATTCTCCTGTTACCAGCACAGGGCTGGCTGACGGTGCGAACTTGCGGCACAGAAACCGCACCTTTTCCATTGGCTCAGCGAATCCTATAAAACCATCAACCGGTTTATCGTCACCGCGCTTTGCCGCGAGAAGGCCGCGCACTTTTTCTACCAGTTCCTCAAGCGGAAACGGTTTGATGAGAAAATCCACGGCTCCGGTTTTCATGGCTTCAACCGCGGTTTCCGTGCTGCCGAATGCGGTCAGGATGATTACAGGCATTTGAAAGTATTTCCGCCGGCATTCATTCAAAAAGGTCATGCCGTCCATCTGTGGCATTTTCAGGTCAGAGACCACCAGGTCCACCTCGTTTCCAGCCAGCACTTCCAGTGCTTTCAAACCGTTCTTCGCTTCCAGCACCCGGAACTGACCGCCGGAAAGACCGTACTTGACCGCCCTGCGCAGATTGTCTTCGTCATCAACGATCAGGATCGTGAACTTCAAGATACATTCCTCCGGTAAGGAATAAGAATCTCCACCCGGCACCCGGCAGGCCCATTTCCCGAAATTCTGAGAGATCCCTGGTGCGATTGCATGATCTGGAATGAGATCGACAGACCAAGTCCTGAACCCTGAGCCTTGGATGTATAAAACGGCTGAATCACGCGTTCCGGGTCTTCGGTCAACCCGGGACCATTGTCTGAAACAATCAGACTGACCAGACGCCCGGAAAAACCCAGGCCGATTTCTACTATCGGGGATACGGTCTGGGCCTCGGCCAGAGCTTCGGTGGCGTTTTTCAGCACATTGATCAGCACCTGTTTGATTTTGCTGCGGTCAAAATAGAATTCATTGACCTGCCGGTTCGCTTCGAATCGAAACGAAACCGCTGGAACCGACTTTCTCCACTCGTCAACAGTTTCTCTGATCAGTTCGTTCAGATCGTGCCTCTGTACGACAATCTGCGGGGGACGGGAAAAACTAAGAAAGTTGCTGATTATTGTGTTAAGTCTCTGAATCTCCTTGAAAATGTATCCGAGATACTCCCGCTCAGGCTCCCGGTCCACCACTTTATGCGAAAGGAGTTCGGCAAACATGGAAATCGAACTGAGCGGATTCTTTATTTCATGTGCCACTCCAGCGGAAAGCAGCTGCCATTCCTTCATGCGTTCGCTGTATTCCTGTTCTTTGGCCAGTCCGCTGCGACTCTGTCGCTGGTGTTCAGTGAAGAACAGCAGGGCTGAGGCCAGCACTGACGCAAAGAAAAAAACGGCCAGCAGCAGGGCGTAATATGAGCGCAAAAGCTGCACCCCTTCCATTCGCAGAGGTGCGGTGTAATAAAGCCAGCCCGGTGCATCAGTCATCACTTTCTTCAGAAAGTGCACCCGTCGTTCGGTCTCATTGACTTTTTCGGACTGCACCACATCCCGTCCCTGATCGAGCAGATTGCGGTTTTTTTCAAGCATCGTCCGTACTCTGGCTGGAACTTCTCTGCTCCTGCCTTCAGACTCTCTGCGCAGAATGTCCTGCATCTGGTCAAAGCCTTCATCTATCAGATAAAGTTCTTCGTGTGCCTGAAACAGGCTGAAAATCTTCTGCGGGATGATGCCGCGAATGGTCTTGCGGTTCTGTAAAAGGCGTTGCAGATTCCTGATCTTTTCCGTAGCGTTCTGGCCCATGGCCCTGTTGGAATAGAACTGCGGCGGGGCAGCAAGAAAATGAAAAAGCGCCATGGTAAGCAGCAACTGGATTAAAGCATATTTAAGCAGAATGTGCTTCATCAAAAGCAGTATATCACAATCAACGCCTGCAGCAGAGCCTGTTGACAAAAAAAACCGGAAGCACTATTCTATCCCGGCAGGGGTGCCTGACTGGGCTGAGAAATACCCTTAGAACCTGACCTGGATCATACCAGCGTAGGGAGCGTCAGACTTTTGAAAAATACCCTTTTACTGCGTTACGCTCAATCCTCAGCCGCTCACCGTACCTCTATGTACGGCTCGGGCTTCGAATTTCGCGTGCCTTGTATCAGGGTGTTTTTGAAAAGTCTGCACGAGTTTGCAGCCATGTTGCGTCAAACCAGGTTTCACGCGACTCGTAGCCGGATGGTTTTGAGCAATCTGCTAAAGGTGAATGTCTTTCTGTTGAACAGCCTGCCAGATTCATTCGCAAAATGTTTGGGTCCTCCTGCAAAAATCTTGTTCAGGGAGGTTTCCCGTGCTTCAGGAATCGATTATTTCACGAGCCATCATCGAGCGCTACTTTGAAAAACTGAAAGGCTGCCTGCAGGTGGATGTGGCCATTGCCGGCGCCGGTCCGTCAGGGCTGGTGGCAGCCGCTGAGCTGGCTTCAGCAGGCTTCAAGGTACTGGTGCTGGAAAAAAAACTGTCCCTTGGAGGCGGCATCTGGGGCGGTGGCATGTTGTTCAATGAAATCGTGGTCGATAATGGCGGAAAAGCCATTCTCGAGGACTCAGGTGTTTCCTGCCACAGCTACAACCCGACCCTGTTCACGGCCGATGCCGTTGAAACTGCATCAGCTCTTGTCTTTCGAGCGCGCAAATCCGGGGCTGTCATCCTCAACACTGTGGAAGTGGAGGATGTAGTGCTGCGCCATGGCCGCCTGGCAGGATTCGTCATCAACTGGTCACCAGTGACCTTAGCCGGGCTGCATGTAGACCCTCTGGCGATTGAGGCCCGCGTCTGTCTTGAAGCTACCGGTCACCCCCTGGAAGTGCTGAAAGTGCTGTTGAGAAAGAACGACATCATTCTCAGCACAGCCACAGGCGGCATCATGGGAGAACGCTCCATGACAGCCGACAGCGCTGAGCAGCTGGTAGTGGAAAATACCGGGTGTGTTTTCCCGGGGCTGTATGTCTCAGGCATGGCTGCCAATGCAGCACACGGCTCTCCCCGCATGGGGCCGGTGTTTGGGGGCATGCTGCAGTCCGGCAGAAAAGCGGCGGATCTGATCAGGAAGGAACTGGAGGCTTCCAATGGACAGAATCATTGACGCAAACCTCAATCGTCTGCGTGAGGGACTGCGCGTTCTCGAAGAATATTTCCGTTTCGCATCAGGAGATAAAACCACTGCTGACAGGCTCTACCGCTTGCGCCATGCGGTTGGAGAAACCGGCAGCACAGCTGTTGCAGCGCGAGACGCTTCCCGCGATCCGGGAAAGCATCGAAATAGCGGATCGCGTGATTCCCTTACGCAGTTGCTGAGCGCTAATTTCAGACGCTGCCAGGAAGCCTGCCGCGTGCTGGAAGAATACGATAGAATCCTTGTAAACGGCCGGTCCCGCCGATGGCAGTCGATCCGTTTCAAGCTCTATGAGATGGAATCAGGATCAAGGCCTGCACTCCTCGCTGACAAAGGACTGTATCTGATCATTACCCCGAAGTACTGCCGTGAATCACCTGAGTCGATAGCTCTCGCCGCCTGCCGCGCAGGTATCGAGATTATCCAGTACCGGGACCCGCATCGTACTGACAGGGAGATCGTCAGAACCGCGCATGAACTGAGAAAGATTACTGCAGATCACAGAGTGACATTTCTGATCAACAACAGGCCGGATATAGCGCTGATCAGCGGGGCCGATGGTGTGCACCTCGGGCAGGATGACACGCCTGTTGAAGAAGCCAGACGGATTCTGGGCTTCGGCCGAATCATCGGTCTTTCGTGCCATACTCCGGAACAGCTAAAGACCGGTCAGCAGAGCTCGGCCGACTATCTGGCATATGGTCCGATATTCTCCTGCGTATCCAAGGAACGGGAAGAAATAATCATAGGACTGGAGGGATTGAGCAGTGTGTCTGAAACTGCGCAGCCGCTGTTTCTTGTCGGCGGGCTGAACCAGCGGAACTATGCCCCGCTTCTGAAAAAGGGGTACAAACGCTTAGTTTTCATGACTGCCCTGACCATGAGCAAAACCATGGCGGCGGATATCCGCAGGATCAAACGCATTGTAGGGGCGAATAAATATTCGCCCTTGCATGCGATTTCGCCATCAAAATCATCCACACGGAGGCACCATGCCCTTGAATCCTGAAATTATCAAAAACGACCTGGCCGAAGCCATCAAAAGCACGGATCTGACACTGGACGAGGCCCTGAAAAACTTTCAGACCGGCACCATGACGCTGATCAGAAACCCTCGTCGGCAAATCAGGCCGCTGGCTGTGGGGAAAAACATGCCGACAGCAGTGAACATCAATATCGGCACCTCAGGAGATCTCAATGATCCGGACCTGGAGCTGAAAAAAGTAGAAGTTGCTGAAAAATGGGGTGCAGACACACTGATGGACCTTTCCACAGGCGGCGATCTGCCGGCAATCAGAAAGGTTTTGCTGGCCGAATCCAAGCTGCCTCTCGGCACTGTACCGATCTATGAAATGTATGTCACTGCCATGCGTAAGTATGGTTCATTCAGTAAAATGCAGGCTGAAGAGATGCTGGATATCATCGAGTCCCAGGCAGTTGAAGGAGTAGACTTCATGACCATTCACTCTGGAGTCACCCGGTCAGCGATTGAGGTGTTGAAGCGCAACAGCCGTGTATTGGGAATAGTCAGCCGCGGTGGGAGTTTCACAGCCGGTTGGATCGCGAAAAACGGTATGGAAAATCCTCTTTTCGAGCGATTCGATGACCTGCTGGCGATTCTTTCACGCTACAGAGTAGTGCTCAGTCTTGGGGACGGGTTAAGGCCGGGCGCGATCTTTGACGCTACTGATCAGGCGCAGATCCACGAACTTTCAACCCTGGCCGATCTGCGCCGCCGCGCCATGGAAGCCGGCGTGCAGGTGATGATCGAGGGTCCCGGACATGTGCCGCTGAATCAGATCCGCGCCAATGTCGAGCTGGAGAAAAGTCTGTGTGGAGGAGCCCCGTTTTATGTTCTCGGGCCATTGCCGCTTGATGTTGCACCAGGATATG
>JAQTRI010000036.1 GCA_028711905.1 Candidatus Wallbacteria bacterium
TGTGACAAGAATCAGACCGTTTTGTATTTCCATAGCTTTGCGGAGTGCAATCACTGCCTCAGGCGCCATCACCCGGTCCAGCCCAATAACCATCTTGTCCGGCTGCAGAAAGCGCATAGTCAGCTTTTCGCCTGAAACAGAAGGCATTATTGAAACGCGGATATCGCATTCCCTTCCCCTGACGCGAATCAGAAACCGACCATCCTGAGGCATCATACGCTCTTCCACATCCATGCGACACATGGTTTTCACGGCAGCGGTCAGTGCAGGAAGCGCGTCTCTTCTCACTTTCCCGCCATCCTTCAGCATGCCTTTGATGCGGAAACGCACCTGCGCGTCCCCGAGTGTGGGAATAATGTGCAGATCACTGGCATTCATCTCAATTCCACTTTCGATCATATCATTCAGCTGATCCCGAGCCTTTCCCTCAAACCCGCTGTTGTCTCTCTCAACAATTTTCGCCTCGTTTTCATTCTTCTTCGCCTCAGCCTCCACCATAAGTTCCCCTTCAGCCCCTACCAGAGCGACAATTCCAGGCATGCGCTTGTCCAGGTCTCCCTGGTTCTCGGCCCGGGATACGGCTGAGATCACTGAATAGCCGAAACCGGCCTTGGCCAGGCAGTTGGAAAGCGGAGTGCCGGATTTCACGCCTTCGTGAATCCGGTGGATCATGGCCCCGATTTCGGAGAAAAACGGATCCTTTTCCAGTTGTGCTATAGCATCCGGCAGCGGTAAACCCGATGCGATTTTCTCTCCCAGCCTGGTCAGCAGATCAGCAATCAGTTTTCTGTTCATTATTCCCCCTGTTCGATTTAATGTTCGATTATTTTTATCTTTTTTCAATATCTGCAGGCATGACACAAAAGCCGCATTCCTGGTTAAAGCGATAATGATTGGCCATACCTGTGTTCAGAATAAAGCGGTCAGGACGGAGAGGATCAAGCACCTTGCGCAGGCGCGACATGGTTGTCCGCAGAATGCTTTCGTCTGAAAGCGGGTCATAGTTGCGGCCCCAGATTGCACGAAAATAGTCCTGAGGAGCAAATACTTTTCCTGGAAAATAAGCAAAAACGGCGAATAAATCCACCATTGAACGCCGATGAAAAAACCGGATTTCTTTACCATCGACAAACAACTTTCTCTGAATAAAATCAGCCAGAATTTCGAATTTTCCGGCATCAATCAAAATCTGCCCGGCTTCAGCCCTGCCTATCAGTTCTTCCCGGCCCCTGGAAAGAATGCGGATCTTGCCCTGGGTTGCGCATATCCGGTCGGACAACCAGGCGTGATCCTTAACAATTTCCTCTATAGCTTCGGGAGTCATTGCTTCGAGAGCCTCGCAATAGAGATTATGGCGCTTCACAGCCTGTTCCTCATCCCCGAGCCTGTGAAATGCCGCTTCCAGCAGAAAATGAAGATTGACCAGAAATGCTCCGCTGCATTTTCCGAGTCTGCGTTCGACTGCAGAGAGCCTTTTTACGACTTCGGAAGTCCTGCCGGCGAGAAGAAGCAATTCGCTGTATGCACAAACAATTGTCGCCAGTGGAGCTATGTCATCACTTTTTTCCATGAGTTTAAGAGCTTTGTTAAAATTTCTCTCAGCTTCAACCAGATCACTGAGCCTGATCCACGCACTGCCGGCAGCGCTCCGGCCAAGCGCTTGCGAAGTCAAATGACCTGCAGTTTTGAAAGCCTCGATTCCCTTGTTTCTCCACACAATAGATTTTTTGAAATCACCGGCAAAAAAGCTGATTTCCCCGAGCAGATAATAGATCGATCCCAATTGAGCCGGATCATCAGACTCTTCAGCAGCGCACAAGGCCTCCTGCGCCATTTTTTCGGCTTCAGCCGCCCGCTTCAGGAACAGCAGAATATATCCCTTACGACTTAATGCTTCCGGTATTCTGCTCACAACGGCAGAATTGCGGAATCCTGACAGACAGTCATTGATCGCGTCCAGCGCTTCAAGCATCCTGCCTGAGAAAAAGTGATACTGGCTCAGATAAAAATCAACCCATGATTTCAGCACAGGGTAATCACGAAGAGAGGAAGTGTCAGTGATCTGTCTGAAGGTTTTTCCGGAGGTTTCATGATTGCCGAGAAAAAAATGGCACATGGCAATCCGCAGAAGAATCAGCAGTCTGCGGTCGGACCGGAATTCAGTGGTCAAACATTTCAGGAATAGTTCCAGAGCCTTTCCGCTGCTGCCCTTGAGATACTCCAGGCTTGCCTCCAGAAAATGCTTGGATTCTCCCTTTACGAGATGCAGCTCAGTCACGGCTTCATCCATCCTGTTGCAAAGAATCAGCTGACCTGCCAAAGCCACCCGCAAATCATCGCACTTGTAATCTTCCCGCATCATATCGCGCAGAAGATGTGTCGTGTCGCGGGACACCTTCTGGTAGTAATAATTCAATTCATTCAAGTCCAATAGCATATCCACAGCTGATTCGTGGTCAGCACACTGCATGAAATGCCAGTAGGCTTCCAGCAGATAATCAGGATCTCCTGCATAGTGGATTTTCAACAAGTTGGCGGCCTGCCGGTGCGCATCGGCAAAAGCTGAACCTTCCAGCTTGCGGATTACGAAATTCTTCACCATCTGCGGCACCATGGTCCGTCCATGCAGATCAACTTCCGTCAGTCCTGACGCGCGTAATTCCTCAAGTACTTTCTGCCGGCCCTTTCCAGCCAGGTCATGGATTAAATCCCGGTTGACAGGCAGACGGAAAATGCTGAGCATTTTAAGGACTGCCTTGCTCTTTTTCCCCAGCTTATTCCAGATCATGCGATCCAGAAACTGATCCACCAGACCGCTGGCACAGCATTCACCCTCCAGGTCGATTGTTGCAAGCCTGCCGGTCAACAGAAGCCCGCAGATCAGCTTGACTGAAAACGGATGTCCTTGCGCCAGCCGGAAAATATTTTTAAGCGCAGAGTTGTCCGGAGTATCAATCTCATTAAAGGAGAATATTCCTTTAATCATGTTCGCGGCATCATCTTTTACAAGGGCTTTCAGTTGATAGCTGAAAATATCCGGTGCAAAAGATGCCTGGACAGACAGTTTTCTCCTTGAAAACACCAGTATTCTCCCGAACTGCATGGCAGACGAGTACTCCAGAATTTCCCGGCAGGAAACATTTTCCATGAAGTGAAAATCATCAATCAGCAGCGTAACTGCTGATTCTTCCAGAAACCGGCACAGTTCTTCCGGACCTGAAAGAACCGGGCCTGAGGGGCCCTTGGCGCTGAAGCCTGCCAGAGCAGCGGCAACCGCAGAATAAAAGTCCCGGTCAAGCCAGTTTTCGAGGCAACAGAGTCTGGCTGATTTTTTCCCTTTACTGATGAGCCTGGAATGAAACCCTTTCCAGAGCCAGGTTTTGCCGATACCGGGCAGACCGTAAACAACGATACATCCTGTCGAGCATGACTTATCGAAAAGAAAATCGATCTCACCTGCGCGGCCGGGCCGCTTCATTTGCCGGTACATACTCATATTTTAGCAGGTTTTCAGAGATTATCATAGGAAGAATGTACAGGCAGACACAAATGTTACGCTTTGTTACTGATCCGGAGTATTTCCTGCGGGTATACTTTGAAAATGATAGCAACGGAGGTTTTATGCATAAAATGACTCTTTTACTCATTACAGCTGCGCTGCTGCTCAGCATTCAAGCCTTTGCCTCTCAACCTGTCAGGCCTGATCAATCGCACTCCATACTGGTTCCTGAATTTCCCAGGACAGCCTATACAACAAATACCATCACTCTCCCGGGTGGAACGGCCATGGAATTCATCTGGGTCCCTCCAGGCAGTTTCCAGATGGGAACTACCGCAGCTTTTCCCGATTCACCCATGCACACCGTTGACATCACCAGAGGCTTCTGGCTCGGGAAATTCGAACTGACTCAGGAGCAGTGGAATGCGGTGATGGAATATAATCCCAGCCATTTTCAGGGACCCAGACGGCCAGTGGAGCAGGTCACATGGATCGACTGCCAGACCTTGATAGCCAGGCTGAACAAGCTTGGGACAGGCAAGTTCAGGCTGCCGACCGAGGCTGAGTGGGAATACGCCTGCCGGGCCGGCACCACGACCGAATACTACTGGGGCGATGACATGAACCACGATTTCTGCTGGTACACTGAAAGCAGCGACAGTCAGACCCATGATGTTGGCATGAAACATCCCAATGACTGGGGATTTTTCGACATGTGCGGCAATGTCTGCGAATGGGTAAGCGACTGGTATGACGCGAATTATTACAAAACATCTCCGCTGCAGGACCCGACCGGGCCTTCGCAAATCATGAAATACAAGGTTTTCCGCGGTGGCGGCTGGCACTATTTTGGACACAACTGCAGGTCCGCATCCCGTGGTTATGGCACCCCGGCCCATGTTTACAGCAACTTCGGTTTGCGCATTCTGGCCGAGCAGTTTCAGGGGGAACAATGAAAAGGATGTTGCTGACAGTCGCACTTATTCTGTTCTACCTGGTTCCGGCTTTTTCAGCTGAAAAACAATGGACTGTAATGGTGTTTCTCAATGGAGACAACGACCTCGACGGATTCGGCACTGGTGATGTCAATGAAATGAAAAAAGTCGGGTCAACCGATCAGATCAATATTTTAGTACTGCAGGATCACAGGGGAGACAACAATACGCAGCGCCACTTCGTCAAAAAAAATGAATTGATTACCGAAAAGGTCGGCGAGATCGACATGGGTGACTGGAAAGAGGCCCTGAACTTCTTCCAGTGGGGAGTGGCCAGTCACCCCGCGCAGCACTACCTGTTCATCATCTGGAATCACGGCTCAGGATGGAAAGGGCGTTCCGGCACCCTGTTCAAGGGAATCTCCAGCGATGATCAGAGCGGGAACAAGATCTCTACAGTCCAGCTCGGAGAGCTTTCAACTGCCATGAAGCAGCATCTCGGCCGCAATGTCGACATCATGGGGTATGATGCCTGCCTGATGGGAATGTTCGAGGTAGCACACGAAACTATGATGGATGTGGATTTCATGGTGTTTTCCGAGGAAACGGAACCACTCGATGGCTGGCCCTATGATGATTTTCTGGGGATTCTGGCCCGTGATCCATACATGTCCCCTGAAGAACTGAGCCGGACCATTGTCAGGATATATAACGATTCCTATAACGGCGGTTCCCAAGGGAAGCAACCATCGACCCTGTCCGCAGTCGATTGCGTGCGCATGAAGGAAATAATCCCGGGTTTCAAGGATTTTGTGGATCTTCTGCGCAACAGGCCGGAACTGGCAGGTACTTATCAGTCAGCAGCAGCTCAAACTCAGCAATTCACGGTCGAACAGTACAAAGATCTTGGCGATTTTTTGCGACATATAAAATCCTCAATCCCGGACCAGGACATTCAAAAAGGAGCCGGCGAACTGGTGGACCGTTTTTTCGGCAGCAATCCGGTGGTCATCGCTTCCAGTTCCACAGGCAGCGCCTTAGCCAAAGCCTCAGGCCTTTCAATCTTCATCCCTGACAGAACTGTTTTTGACCTTGCAAAGAAAAGATATTCCGAATTGTCATTCTGCCATGCAACAGCGTGGAACATGTTCCTTGAGGATATCTGTTATTCAAGTGAAAGCTTTGATGATCGGAGTCTGCTGGAAATCGCAGCACACATGCAAAGCCTTGAGGCTTCTCTTACGGCTGAAAGCCCTGCCCGGGCATCGCACATCAGAATCGAGATCGAGGCCACGATAGAATTCCTCAGCAATTCGGTCCTGACGCTTATCAGAAGCGGGCACCCTGATCCGCTGGCGGATTTTCCGGATGACTGCCGCGCACTGGAACTCGTGCGCTGGAATGTCAGGGAGCGCATGCGTCAAACGGGCGAATAATTATTCTCCCCTGCCAATAACCGATCCCCAATTACCCGCAGCCAGTAATCAGTAATCAGTGATCAGTAATAGGCAAAGCGGGAAAGCGTTTATGCGGATAAGCGGCAATACTGCAGGTCATTCTCCCGTTTTTCCGCTTTTCCGCTTCACCCTTCACCTACAACCTACAACCTATAACCTATAACCCCTTTTTCCCGATACATCCATATGCACAGTTTTCTGCTGCTCATTTTTTTCATATTTCTGAATTTTCGTCTGTCTGGCGCAGACATCACCGCCACTCTCGATACTTTAGACGGATCCAGCGGTTTTGTTGTCAAGGGTTCGGACAATGTCGAAGTAGGCAGGATCGATTCGAACGGCAATCTAGTTTTCACAGGCGGATTGCGCCTCGATTCAGGCGGAATCAAATGTGCGACTGCTGAAATGCTTATTGTGGACGGAAGCATTGGTCTTAAAACAGCCTCCCCAGAGCACACCATGCAGATCGGCGACTCGTCAGGTACTGTATCGGTCTGTCTCAGAGGGCCGGACGGGAACACGGAATCCAGCGCGCTGGTGTTCGAAGACAATGGAGGCAAAGGCTCCAGGTGGTTCAAGCTGGTCAACGACACGGACGCGAATATTCTGAAGGTCTCATCACCTGAGCAGGACCCGATCATGGCTTTCACAAGAACAACCGGTTATGTCGGAATCGGCACCCCCGCGCCCGCCAGCAGGCTCACGGTCGCAGGAACAGTCGAATGCACCAGCGGGGCGGTCAAATTCCCGGACGGGTCCAGACAGACCATGTCGGGAAAGGTGATCAATGTCACTTACCATGTCAGCACTGCCAGGTCAGCAATGGCAGATGTGTCCTCCAATGTGCTGGAAACCTTCAATGTCAACAAGAAATCTTCCACCAGCAATCTGATCTGCATGGCCTCGATCTCCGGATATCACGGATACAGTGGTGGAAAAGTGGTCTACTGGCTGTATGGCTCAGCTGCCGAAGTCGGATCCCAGGCTCATGATTACAACACTTACTTCTGCGGAGCCCAGTCGCTTTGTGTCGTGTCCGGATACACCACCACAGGCACCCAGCAGATGCGCGTCAGGTTTCTGGACAGCGCCAATTACAGGCCGTTCAATGTATACAATCCGAATCTGAGCGATTACGCGGGCACCAACCAGACTTCATCGGTATATGTAGTCTGGGAAGTCGAGCCGAATTGATCGAAAATCCTGTATAAACTTAGTGATCTGCACTGGCGGCTGGATGCCGAGGTCCTGCCGAGGCCCTCGGGTAACCGTGATAAACCTGATCAGGCGCGCTGAAATTTGCTTCGCATGTCAGGTTGATGTAACATGAATAATATTACCTTGCGGAGGTTATGATGCAATACCGCCATCCCAATGTCAGTGATGCTCAATATGAAGTAATTGACGAAAGAAGACAATCTGTCGATATGCCGGCCATCCTGGCCAAAGTCTACAACTGGATGGCAGTCGGGGTGCTGATCACAGGACTGGTTTCCATGCTGGCCGCTTCCAGCCCATCTGTGCAACAGATAGTTCTGGGCAGCAGATTTGTTTTTTTCGGCCTGCTTGTCGGTGAAATCGGCCTGGTCTGGTACCTGTCAGCCAGCATCATGAAACTGGAAAAATCCACAGCTCTCAACCTGTTTTTCCTGTATTCAGCGCTCAATGGTCTGACCATGTCGTTCATTTTCATGATCTATGCCCGGTCGACGATTGCCTCGGCCTTCATAGCCTCAGCCCTGATGTTCGGCGGCATGGCCGTTTACGGCCACACTACAAAAAAAGACCTTACCAGCATGGGAGGTTTTCTGATTTCAGCTCTCTGGGGACTGATCGCAGCTTCACTGGTCAATTTTCTTTTCCGCTCCAGCGCGCTGGATCTGATTCTGTCGTATGCAGGTGTTTTCATTTTCCTCGGCCTGACAGCCTATGATTCGCAGAAAATCAAGCAGATCGCTTATATGCATCCCGAATTGCAGGAACGGGTGGCAGTGCTGGGCGCGCTGACACTGTATCTGGACTTCATCAACCTGTTTCTGCATCTTTTGCGCATTATGGGCGGACGCAGGCGCTGAAACGGATTACTGGAACAGGTCATACCATTGATTGCATTCCGCGCACGAGAGATTTTCATATCTCCCTTCAAGGTATCTGTCCAGATAGGGTGCTTTTTCTTTCATAACCTGGTAAATGCTGTTTCCAAACTGCGCAAAGCTTTCAGCTGTGCAGATCACAATATCAGTATGCCGTGGACAAAGATAAAAGTTTCCTAAGCGGTCCATGTTTAAATTCTGCAGATGCTTGCATAGGAAACGCTTCCCGAAATATGAGACAGCCCTGTTCCTGATGATAATATGTTCCGGATATGAGGCGTTCTGAGTATACAATGTTTTCAGGAAATGGCTTTCTTCCATGTTTCTATTGAATTTTTCGAGGATTACCCCTTTTAAATCCCATTTTCTGGATAACTTGCTGAATTTTTCAGGCCCGAGTTTTTCAATGTCAAATTCTATGCCGACTTTTGGGGACCAATCTGAGCAGTTTCCGATACTCTGAAAATAAGTTCTGCGTTGTTCCAGAAACTCGGTTATTCCCTCTTCCCATCCGGGATCATCGCTATATCCGGATATCAGGCCTGCAATGTTTCGATTTTTAAACATCCTCTGACAGCATGATTTATCCTGAAATGAAACGCATCCTGCATGAAGAAAAATCCGTGATTTCAGCTCAGGAAGCCTTTCGAGTTCTTCCAGTTCGATATCTCCCAGTTTTTCGTAAAACATGTCGAATCCGAATCTCTCCTTCATGTTCAGGAGTCTGTAACTGAGGTTGACTTTCTCGACTTCAGCGTCAAGAAGAGGAATAAACTCAGGAGTGGAAACCATCCGGACGACTTCAGGAAGATGAAATTTTTCCCTGTTGCTTTCAGTCGCCTGCCCGGCCTGAACAGCACCATGATAGCTGCCTGGAATATATGGAAGGTTCCTGATTCTTTCCGATCCGTTGATGTAATCATAAGAAATGATTTTTTGACTGGTGAGCGCATAAAGGGGCAGAAATACTTCAGAGTTGAATGGCCGGTAACACTGAGCCTGATAATCTGCTTTCTGCTTATGAAAAATCTGGGTCGCAGTCATTGTGATCTGTGAGCGCAAGAGAGATTCAGGAGGTATCATGCAGAAAAAATTATGTCCTCCAGCCATCAGAACAGGAGAGTTAAAGGATTGTTTTTCAGCCTCGATAAAGGCTTTTGTCAACAAATCCAGGTCAAACACTGGCGAATAGCAATAAAACAGAAGAAGTAACGGAGCAGAGGAATTTTTCTTCCCCCAGGAAGGAATGGTATCCTTGATACTCGGCTCAAAGGGATGAAACTGAAAATTTTCCGATCTGGTGAATTCCTTAGCTTTGCTGTCCTTCGCATCTGAAGATAATGTAATTTCTCCGATCCAGTCCAAGCACTGAAGCCGGTCGGTGATCATCCTCAGTACAGGCTTATCCCCCGGAAAATGCCAGTAATTTCCTTTTTCCCGGCCGCAATCCAGATATTCATTCAGGATAAATAATACAGGGACCTTTTTCATTCCTTCATGATAGATCGTCCGGCAGCATTAATCAAATACGCTGGAACAATATTTCCTGTCAGCTGTGCCTTCTGTAGCTTTTGATGCAATGATTTTTTCACTGCTGCAGCTCCGAACAGATCAGAACATCCGACCGCAATGTCCGGATTATTGATTTTAAGCTCCGGAAAGCATATCATCGGATGATACTGTAACTATTCCAAATTCGAAGTCATCGCAATTCTATATGGGGTAAAAGCTCAGTAATATTTATCAATGTTGATCGCCGTTATAGTAACCGCACCTGTCGACATCATACTGAAAACGCTAATCAGATACCCTGGAGCGAACATTCTTTTTGTCATTTCTCTGAATAAGCAGAGGGAAATTGAGTCGCTGAGGGAAAAGTATCCGGAGGCTCAGTTTCACATTTTTTCGCAGCAATTCGTTTCAGAATCACTCCTGCCTGAAATCAAGGACCTTTTTCAAAATAAGCGTGTGGACATGGTGAATTTCCAGGTCAGGAAAACTGAAATCAGCAGATACCGTGATGTGCTAAAGGTTGCATCCATGCTCGACATTCCTCTGGAATGCAGCTTTTACCACCAGAATGTCGAAACAGCAGGAATCAAAAGCGAGGATGCCCTTTTCCTGTCGAAAAAGCCGGAGATCTGTACTGCAGTGCTCCGGCAATTCTCCGTCAGATCGGTTTTCCATAAAGGCAGGCCGAGATTCAGTTTCTATCATGCCCTTATTTTTCTGCGGATTATGCTGTACCCATTGATCCAGCTCTTCGTAACGCCGGTGAGACTGGCTAAGACCCTTTTCAATGCCCGGGTTCTGTTGACATCGGAATGGAAGAAATATTACCGCTTTACACCCGGGGATGGAATCAACTCCACATTCTACTGGACGCTCGCCGAGAGCATGCATGAATATGGGTCAACCGGAACAGATCCCTATCTGGGTCTGGGGGCATTCAAACTATCCAATTTTTTCACTCACTCCAGGCCGGCCCTGTATTTCGACAGGAAATTCGCGCCTTTTACAGCTCCAGCTGGAATGTTCGGATGGCTGCTGGCGAACCTGGTATGGGCGTTTTCCGTGGACCTGTCATGGACGGCCGGGGTTTTACTTCTCACCATGATCAGCACTTTGTTCTATGTCAATGCGTTTTCACATCAAAACTACAATGTGCTGGGGTGGATGTTTTTCCCTCTTGGATTGTACGGATTTATCACAGGTAATCTCTGGTTGAGCGCAGCATCATGGCTGGCTGCCAGCTTTTTCAGCATTACCGTAGTTTTTGTTGGAGGGCTCTTTGCCCTGATGCTCATGCTGCGGAACTGGAGTTTTTTTCCGCTTATCACCATGATTCCTGCAGTCCTGAAGTATGCAACGCATTTGATCCCTCTGTGGAAAGCAGAAGAAATCAAAGGTGCGGTCACTCTTATCGCCAAAGCTATAGGGGTAAGCAGAAAAAAGGTCCTCTATGTCAGAAAGTCCCGCGAATTTACCACCCCTCAATACATGTATTTCCTCTTCCTGTATCTGCAGTTTATGCTTTTCCATTATTATAGAACAGGAACTATGCCCGAGTATTTCCTTTACGGAACGATCATCTTCATTGCCAATCACTTTCTGGCCCGTTTCGGCGATTTACCGACATTTAACATGATCACAATGAGCACAGCCCTGGCCTGTACAGTCATGTCCCGCGATCCTTTCATGTTGATCCCGTTCTGGCTTGTGATATCACCGATGCCATTACTGCTGAATTTTTCCAGAGTACCCGGAGTGGTGGACACAGTCCCTGAACTGACCCCTTTTAAAATCGAGCCTCTGTTGCGTGGAATTGAAGCCTTTGTTTCTGGTGCCGGTCCGGACAGCAAAGTGCTGATGGCTTTTGAGAACCCCAATGGCGATTACAACAACCTGTTTGACAGCTGCAGCACTCTGGTCAGCGCACTGCAATACATCTGCCATAAAAACCGGGTTCTGCTGATCCCAACCTGGATGAGCGTTTTCGAGTGCAATTATGAAGGTGCACCTCAATTCTGGGGCCGGAACTGCGAATCTGCGATCAGAAACATGGAAAGTTTTGAGGCGAACTTCCTTATTGTCTACCAGCCCGCCGGAACAGCACTTGACCCGGAATGGTCCGCAAGAGGCCTTGAGGTCACAGGAAGATTCAATTGGGCGGATCATATGGAATTATTGAACAATTTCACATTCAACGCCGTTACCCCTGAATGGTGGCTCCTGAGAAGAACCTCGACAAATTCGATACCCTTGCAGAAATAATGGTGTTTTCATATAATGACAGCGGAGTCTGTATAAATGAAAATCCTTTATATCGCGCATTTTCTTCCACCTTTAAAGAATTCTGAGGCTAAAAACAATTTCATCACTGTCACAGAGTTGAAAAAAAATGGATTTGAACCTGTAATTCTCACTTCTGAAGGATTCAGAACCAACCGGGATAACACATTCAGTCTGGACGGTTTCCAGGTGTCCCGCTATGATGCCGCCACAGTCCCGAAAAAGCTCCCTGATGCACTGAACCCCAGAACTTATCTCCGCCTGCCGGACCTGCCACTGAACCTGGCGTTCAGGAAACAGATCGTTGCCGCGGGACGCAGATTGGTCGCTCAGAACGACATCCGCGCGATCTACGCTGTTTTCGGCACAGGGAGCGAACATCTCGCAGCTGCCGATCTGGCTGGAATGACTGGATTACCGCTGATTCTGGAGTATCGAGACCCCTGGATCCATAACGGAAGCATTGATCAATACATGAGAGATAAATTTCCCCCATGGTATTACCGCCTCTGCCGGAAGAAAATGTTTTCCCTCCAGAAGTATGCTGTTTCACGGGCATCCCTGCTGCTGGTGGAATCCGGCTACAACAAACTGGCCATTGAGCGTGATTTCGGGCATAAAAATGTAGTGCTGAATTATGTCGGTTATCACGATTTCGAACGGGACAAAATCAAAGACGATGCTCATCAACTGGTTGAACTGCCAAAGCACCCGGTTATCGGGTTCATCGGCAACACCTATTATGGGTGTGAAACATACTTCGAGCGCATACTCAAGTGCCTGTGCGAACTGGAGAATGAGGGGCTCGAGTTCACCTTTGTCAGTGTCGGTGAAAACATCTTCAACCGCCGCACTCTCTCCTTGAGCATGAAACAGCATCTGCCCGTATCACTTGTGGATTTCCGGAAAGCCCAGGGGTTTACATCTTTGCTTGACTGGGGCTTGTCCATACTGTCTTATCCGAACCTGAACTCCAAGATCTTTGATTACATCTCTTTTGGGATTCCTACTCTGCATTTTTCACCGGAAGGAAAGTCTGTCAGGGATTTTTTTGCTCAAACAGGAGTGGGGTTTTTCATCTCAGCAGACAATGATTCACTGAAGGAATCTTTGAGAAAGTATCTCACAACTCCGGTTTTCAAGCTCGCCCCTGAGATCATTGCCAGGTTTTCCCGCCAGGCGACAATGGTTCCTGTGCTGGAAGCAATCAACAAACTGATCCGGTGAAGGAGTTTTTTTGAAGAACATTCTCCCCCGCAAGATGGATGACTATTACCGCAGGGTCTATATGCTCAAAATATTGCATGAAACCCTGCACAGTCACAGAATCGATCCTGACAAACTGGAACGGATTCTGGATCTTGGCTGCGGTAATGGATACTGGTTAAGGATATTGGCTGACCTGCGCGGTCGTTCCTCCGGTTGTTTCGGCACTGAAATTGACTTAGCCAGGCTGGAGCAAAGTCTGGCGGTCAATCCCGGCATCGCGGTTCTCAGCGCGGATCACAGAACTCTGCCCTTTAAAGAAGGACAATTCGATCTTGTCACTGATTTTGTTTCCTTTCATTTCCTGCTCCAGGATAACGACCTCTCAGCAGCCTGCTCCGAAGTTTACCGGATTCTGAAGCCGGGCGGGTGGTTCCTTTCATTTGAAGTGGTTGATCCTGATCACAGATCCGATGTATCAAGGTTTTTTCACCCGGACAGATATTGTGAAATATTTCGCAATTGCAATTTTTCGCTTCTCGAACAGAGGACTGTGTTCCGCAAATTCAAATTGTTCAAAAAACACCACACCGCATACCTGGCGTCAGTTCTTCACCCGGCACTGGTAATGCTGCTCGATGAATTCTGCCCCCTGCCTCATTCACCCACGAATAAACTGTTCCTGTTTCAGAAAGCATGAAAAACCGGCTGAAAGTCTTTTTCCTTCTGGATTGGAGCAGTATCCATTCCAGACGGTGGGTGAAACGCCATCGGGAAAGCAGGCGGATGGTCTTCCGGGTTTGTGATACCGGTCGAATCCGTCACAGACAGGATCTCTGGAGACTCATCTTTCAGATCGCCGATTTTCGTCCTGATTTCCTGCACATTCATGTTCTCAGCGCCCAGACCTTCAGCTGGTTGAAACTTGTGTACCCTTTTCTCAGACTTCTCGGAATACGCATCTGCCTTACCACATGGGGCTCAGATGTGCTCTGCCCGAGCATCGGGACCCCCTGGTTCGATGAGATCAGGTCTTTCTGCCGGATGGCCTCTTTCATCACCTGTGACTCCCTGTCTCAGCGTGACAGACTGATCAAGGATTTCTCCGTACATCCTGATAAGGTGTTCCTGGTCCAATGGGGGATTGACGCAAGGATCTTCAACCTGGACAGCCGCGATTCCTTTGATCAGCATGGGGAAATGCGTGTGCTGAGTTCCAGAGCCTGGTGCCCCCTTTACAACATTCATCGAATTGTTTCAGCTTATCGGCGGTATCTTGCTGATTTTCCGGATGAGAAAATCACACTCTCTCTGATCAGATTCAACCCTGATTCAACATGCAGGCTTCAACTGGAAAAAGCACTCAGCAGCGAGATAAACATCATTCAACCCATGCGTCAGAAGGAATTAGCCTGTCTACTGAAGCATACCGACATTCTTGTGTCCATCCCGGATTCTGACGGGACCTCTGTTTCAGTGCTGGAGGGCCTGGCGAGCGGAGCAATGGTGATTGCGTCTGATCTCGATTCCATTCGCGAACTGATCCGACTCGGTTTTAAATTATACTTAATGAATCCTGCCCGGGCTGAGCAGGGCATTCCGGCTGCCATTCATGAAATTCGCAATCTTTCTCCTGAACAAATCGATGCCATCCGGTCGTGCAATCTGCGATTGATTGAGAAATTCTTTTCTTATCAGGAGCATGGATTATTGATGGAAAGCCTTTATCTCAAGTGTTTATCTGAATCAGTAACCAGGCGAAGGGGGAAATTGACATGAAAACGGTCCTGCTTTTTTTCACTTCTCCGTTGGAAGTTTTCCAAAAAGTGCTGGACAGGTACGAAAAAAGCGGGAAACAGGTTTTGATCGTGGCCTCAGCCCGAAAAAAAGAAGTTCTGCTTGCGAATTGTCCCGGCAGAAATCTGCTGCTCTTTTCAACAGACTTTCTGGATGAGTCTTCCATCAGGGAAGTACTGAATAAAGTGAATTTATCTTCAGTCAGTTCAGTCTCTTTTCAAATGAAAGCCTTTAATGAGAGTGACTACTGGAAACTCTACTCTCTGATGCGGAAATATTTTTTCAGGAATAAAACTGAGTATTTTTTATTCGACCAGAGGTGCAATTTGCTGGCCAGAAGGCGTGTCTGGGTTATCAACGCCATGTTCAATTACTTAAAAACCACCAATATCGATCTGGTTTTCGCCTGCTTCACAGC
>JAQTRI010000409.1 GCA_028711905.1 Candidatus Wallbacteria bacterium
AGCATCGAGACATTCATCCTGGTGCTGCCTCTTCTGCGTGGAACGATCGTTACAGGGCAGTATTCCATATTGGAACTGATCCGTCCCAGCACCCCCTTGAGCGAAAAAACAGGTGCATCAATGTAACTCAGAAGGTGTTCTTTCAGAACCGGACTGCGGGCAACGACAAAATCGCTCAGGTTTCCGGCCGGGGGATGAGCGCAGCAGAGAACAGACACGACCCGGTAAAGAAAATTCCACGGCGAAAAATAACCGGTCTTGACTCCCAGAACAATGTCACGGTTGTGATCATTCAACAATCTCCACATGCGCAGCATTTCCTCAAACGGAAACTGCAGGTCTGCGTCCATTACCGCGACATCAGGGCAGGAGGCTGAAGACAGACCTGTAAGCACTGCGCGATCTTTTCCCACATTTCTGGAGAGTCCCAGATACCTGATCTGAAGATCCATTCCTCGGGATTCCTCCAGAGCCGCATCTAAGCACAAAACAGATGAACCATCCTCTACAAGCAGCACTTCACCTATCTCAGGATGAAGCCGTGCTTCGTGAAGAAAATCACGGATAGCCTCACCTTCGTCAAAAACAGGCACAATGATAGAAATAGCGGACCTCTCCCCGTTCGGGTAAGGCCCGCTCTTATGATCCTGTTGAGTGACTAAGCTCGACTCGAAAATCAATACGGCAACTTCCCGGAATATGGCTTGGGAATGTAATCGTGTCCGCGTTTGCAAAGAACCTTGACTGAAAGCATTTTATCTCCCTGCTTGATGCTGTCGACAACCTTCTGCCCCTGCAGTACCCAGCCGAATGCCGTGTAATTACCGTCTAAATGTGGGGTCGGGCAGTGGGTAAGAAAAAACTGGGACCCATTACTGTTGGGATCACTGGTTCTGGCCATGGAGAGAACTCCTGTCTCGTGTTTCCACTTGTCCGAGATCTCCAGTCCGAATTCATAGCCCGGACCGCCTGATCCAGTCCCTTTCGGATCGCCCCCCTGGATAACGAAATTGGGGACAACCCGGTGAAATGTCAGGCCGTTGTAATACTTATTGCTGATCAGATATACAAAACTGGCAACTGTATTGGGGGCCTCATCTTCATAGAGACCAAGATAGATATTCCCGTATTTGGTTTCAATAACCGCCACAGGCCAGTTTTTTTCAAGCGTGGTTCTGGTTCTTGCTGGGTTGTAATCTTCACCGGGTTTGACTTTGTCGACTATGTCCAGGGCTTTACCCGGATTATCGGAGGCTATCAGAGCCCACAGGTCCATGCTCTGCGCTTCTTCTGTCACGGTTTTGTCAACTTCAGTGCTGTTCATTTTGTTCGCTCCTTCCAGCTTTACCGGCTGTAAATCCTTGTCAGATCCTTCGGGTTCAAATACTTCTGTCACAGGTTCAACCGCATCAGTTGATTCCTCGTCCCCCAAGTCAATCGGGCAGACTCCGCCTTCGCAGCCATCAGCAGCAAAAAGCGGCAGAGCCAGCATAGCCACACAGGCGAGCAGCAGCAGTCGTACGATCATGATTCTCCTCCTAAAGTTTATTCAGGTTACGGTACCCCAGTAAATACGAAAGAAGCAGCAGCACGATGTCATCGATAAAACCAGCGCCAGGAAGCATGTCCGGCACAAAATCGATCGGGGAGAGAAAATAGATCAGGCTGAATACAAGAAAAAGCTTATAAAACACCGGCATTCTGCCTGAAAGCATAATGCCGAGAAGGTTTTCCGGAACATTGAAAATTGAGGGATTCGCGCTGTCCCGGTTTTGGATGACCTTGACCCTGGAAAACAGGTGTTCATCATATTCCCTGCGTTTACCTGGATCGGAAAGAACACTGTGGGCAAGGTCCATTTCCTCGAGTTCAGGGCCTTGCAGCAACAATCGCTGTTGATTGTATGCTCTGGTGATATCATCAGAATGAGCCTGTGGATGAACCTTCAGGATGCTGTACAAGTCCATTTTTTTAACCTTATCATCCATGATTTCGCCGTCAGCCGATTTCCTGCAGCCGTTTTTTCAGTTCCACTGCCTCAGGGCTTCCTTCATACTGCTTAAGCCAGTCCGTAGATAAAGCCCTGACTTGATCGTATTCTTCGAGCATGTCATGGCAGACGATCAGGCGGTAAAGAGCGAACCAGTAATACTGCGACTTTTCATCAGCAACAATCAGGCGGTAATTATCCGCGGCCCTGACAAAGTCTTCCATGTATTCATAAACAACCCCGAGAAGCGCGTGATATTCATCGCTGCTGCTGTCAGCAACAGTATTCAGAAGCACAAATGCCTTCTGATAATCCTGCAGCCTGAGTTGATCCATCACCTGATCAATCCATGACGGCCGGCAGTCGCAGGGTCTCAGGCAGATGAAAACAAGCACAACAAAAATAATTCTGAACACTGATCCCATGGACAAATTATAATCCGGGATCAGGTACAGTGCAAACTGCGGTCCGCTCTTTCTTTTACAGGCCATACGCTTATCGTGTAAAATGGATCCGTCTTCCGGAGTGGGGACCAACTCATTTAATGTAAGGAGAAATCATGCAAAAAGACAGCCGCCGTTTTCTGGAGGCTCTGCACAATGCTGAAAGCCCTTCGGGTAGTGAACACAAAGCCAAAGCCGTATTCAAGGAGTATGTCAAAGGCTCTATCGACTCCATCACCAATGACTGTATCGGCAATACCGTAGCCTGTCTGGAGCCTCTCAAACCCAAGGGTTCGATCATGCTGGCCGGCCATATCGATGAGATTGGACTGATGGTCCGCTACATCGATGAAAACGGCTATCTTTTCTGCTCAGCAGTCGGGGGAATCGATCCCGCAGTCCTGCCCGGGAAAAGAGTCCGCTTTGTGAACAGAAAAGGCTCACTGATCCCAGGGGTCATCGGCAAGAAACCCATTCATCTGCTTGATGCCAAGGACCGTGAAAAAGCAGTCAGCATGGATGACCTGTTCGTTGACATCGGATGCCTGAAAAAAAAGGAAGCTGAAAAGATGATTGACCTCGGAGATGTCGGGGTGATTGATCACGGATTGACGCTTCTGCATAATGACTTAGCCGTTGCCAGAGCATTTGATGATCGCATCGGGGTCTACATCATTGCTGAGGTCCTGAAAAAACTGGCCCCGCAAAAGAAAAAGCTCAACTATCGTGTGCTGGGCGTGGCTACCACTCAGGAGGAAATCGGCCTTCGCGGGGCAACTGTGGCCGCCTACAACATCAAACCGGATCTGGCCATCGCGCTTGATGTTACACATGCCATTGATTACCCTGACATCAGCAAGAAGAAATTCGGGGATATCTCCCTGGGCAAAGGTGGTGCAATTGTAAGAGGTCCCAACATTCACCCCTGGATTTCAAACCGGTTGATCGAGACAGCCCGGCAGAAAAAGATCCCGCACCAGTTGCTGGCCAATCCCCGGCCCACCGGCACTGACGCCAATACGATCCAGATAACCCGCGGCGGCATCCCTGCCGGACTGATCGGCATCCCTTTACGCTACATGCACACACCCTCGGAAGTTCTGTCGCTGAAAGATGTTGACAGCATCGTCAACCTGGTTTGTGAGTTTATCCTGTCACTGAAGGATGAGATAAATTTCAGTTATTGATCAAAAAATGAACTAAAAAAAATGCCCCCGGA
>JAQTRI010000410.1 GCA_028711905.1 Candidatus Wallbacteria bacterium
TCCCTTTCTTCGAAAGAGCAATCAAAGGCTTTGCTGTCAATTTACTGCTGACGCTGGAGACTGCTCTCATCAAGTCTGTTGCTAACACTTGCAAGTATCCATTTTTATCATCAATTGCTAAATCTGCTATTGGTTCAACTAATTCCTCACTGTGTGCTTCCAACCAGTGGATCCATTTCAAAAAACCTTCTTGATCATTCTTTTCCCCGGCGATTATCAATTCATTCAAGCCTTTGAGAAGTTCGTTGGGAATCTTCCCCTTATACTTCCCCAAATAATCCCTTGCCCACACGATCTTATCCAGATCAATCTCCTCTGTGCCGCTGGCAAGTGCAGTTTTACCGGTGCCGGAGTAAACTTCGCCTGTCGCAGCCTGCGCAATTTCGTTGGTTGCGCTTGGCTGCGGTACCGGGGGTATCGTCTTGGGTATCGCAACAGGTGCCTGGGTGATCCTCGGAGGAGTCGCAGGGGCTTCGCCTTTTCTGCCGCCTGTGAAGAACATGATTCCGGCAATTGCAACTACGATTACAGCGGAAACAATGATGTGATTTTTTTTCATACGATTTCCTTTCTGCCTTCTTCTTGACGGGGACAGGCCGTGAGATTAGCAGAGGATCTGGGCACGGCCAGTCCCCGGATGTTCATTCCTTGTAGGGCCGCAGGATTCCTGATTGTCTCTCGGTATTCGGCGATTTCCGCCCATGATCGTCCCCCTTTTTCGGCTTTACCTGATCTTTTGATCTATAGTTTTGTTTTTAGCCATGTTTCAGCCTATTGCCGCGGTAAACTCATGTCAATACACAATTTTACTACAGCGTTGTAGTAAAATTACTACAAGGCCTTCATCGCTTTTTTCCAAAATCCGCTGTTCATCCATATTTTTTTTGTAGTACTTTTACTACAAAACATCTCAAACTTTATGAAAACTTATTTTTTATGTACCGGTGTCCGTGCGGAGTCGTACCGCGGCCAAGATCAGTTGCACTTCTCCCTTATTTTCTTCATAATTAACTCATGGCAGCAGTGAAAAAGCAGTTTCATGATCGTGGCTACAAAACCTTGTTTTCCCATCCGCGCATGGTGGAAGACCTGTTCCGGGCTTTCGTCAGAGAACCGTTCGTTGCTGATCTGGATTTCAGCACACTGAAAAAACTGGCCACAAGCTTTGTGACAGAAGAATTCCGCAAACGAGAATCAGACATCATCTGGCAGGTTGATTTCAAGGGGAAACCCGCATACATCTATCTTCTGATTGAGTTTCAGTCATCAGACGACCGTTTCATGGCTGTGCGCATGCTGTCATACATCACCCTGCTGTATCTGGATCTGATCAAAAAAAAGAAATTCGAAAAGCTTCCTGCTGTATTCCCACTGCTTTTGTACAACGGTGAGGAGCGCTGGCAGGCTGCGCAGGAGATCACGGAACTCATCGATTCTCCGCATAAGGCTTTAATTCCGTACCTTCCCAGGTTCAAGTATTACAAGATCGCGGAAAACGAGTTTCCCAAAGCCGAACTGAGGAAACTTAATAATCTTGCTGCCCAGCTTTTCCACATTGAAATGAGCGACCTGGGCGAACTGGACCGGGCCATCGGTCGGATCATCGATGTGCTGAAGAGAAACATTCCCAAGGAACTGCAGCGTGATTTCGGTCTGTGGCTGCGCGCCAAGCTGCGGACAAAAGACCGAGACCTGGTGATCACTGAATTGAATAAAATGGAGGTCAGACCAATGCTGGAAAAAACAATGGAAAGGTTTGAACAGGAGTGCATCAAAAAAGGCGAAGCCGCCGGTATAGAAAAAGGTCTGGTAACAGGCCGCCTGGAAGGCAAGCTGGAAGGCAAGCTGGAGCTGGCAAAAAAGTTACTCGCCGCAGGCGTTGACCCGAAAATCATCGCCAAGGCCAGCGGCCTGAGCGTGGCAAAGATCAAGAAACTTGCGAACTAATGGGATGCGAGGAAGGGCTATCAGCCTATTCCAGTTACAAAATCCCCTCAATATGCCTTGTATGACCTGGTTGCCAGGAATTTTCCGCAAGCCCTTCACCCCCGGCAAATATGACTCCAGTCCATTTGACAGCATGAGACCGGTGGACATATTTTCGCGTTTTCATACACCTTAACACCACCAGGCATCAGCATTGCTCATTGGGATCAATTCATCGGAACTGCCGTTGTATGTGCCTGTGCAGAACTGACCGAGATCAATATTCTCGAAGCAGCCGCGTTCATCGTATTTCTTCAGGTATTTCGGTGAATAATAATTATTGGATTCCGCCAGTACCCACAGGTCCTTGCCGTCAGGTGTCACGGCAGCTTCCCGCACTCCCCATAACTGCGTGAATGTGTATGTGCTTTCACTGGGCTTGAACCACTGGATATTCGATCCGGTGTATGTCATTTCCAGGTCAGGGTAATAGAATGTGGTTCCTGCAATGTCCGGGTTCGGGGGAGAGATATAGACCGGCTCTCTGATCCAGGCGCAGTCATACCCGTAATCACCGTGGATTTCCGTGTATCCGACCAAGGCATTGAAGGTAACTGCCGGAGGGGTTTTGCAGTGCAGTTTGCCGTTCAGGTCAGGCAGGGCCGGGTTGAACACGACAGTATATTCTTCGTATGCATCAACGGATACTGCGTCATCAACGGAATAATAATAGGAGTTGTAGAATTCGCGCTTTGTGTCCGGCGGATCTGTGGACAGGTGCCAGCCTAAGCCCTGAACATTGGCGTATACCCGGATTTCCGACTGGAATCTGGTATACGATCCTGTGACTGTTGTGTCTTGATATACAGGCCCCACATCCTGGGCGTCAGGTGTGCGCCAGGTCGGGACATCCTGGAATTCAACGATCAGGCCTGATCCGTACGGCACTGTGATCGGCCCTGTGCCGTTGATCCATTCGCCTGTGACTGGGGCGCTGTATCGCCATGGTGCGGTTATGGGTTCTGTGTTGACTGTGACTGTGTAATATATCCGTTCGTATTCTGCGTTTTCAGTGATGTCCGTTCCTTCGGTAAAGATGATCCTGCTCGGCGGCTCGATCCAGCCTGCCAGCGGCAGGAATTCGATCACTCGGACTTCGCCGTTGGGTAACCAGACCTCAGTGCCGCTGTTTCTCCAGGCGGTTTCTTCGTGGAAGCGCCATTTGCCGGATGCAGGTTTGAGAATGTTGACTGTGACTTTGGTGCGGGCGACCTGATCGGGATTGTCCGGATCACGGGTGTATGTCCAGGTTTTGGTGATGTCGTTGCTGCCGATGTCGATGGTTTCCGGCTGTGGGGTTGACCAGCCGGGGATCTGCTTGAAAGTGACGGCAACTGATGTGTCTTTCTCCACTTCAACAGCCTGCCCTGTCGGCAGCCATGTCTGACCGCCGTTGATGCTCCACTCTGCGCCCACTGCATCGGAGGGAGTGAGGTAGCCGGTGAGGGTGGAGGGGTCCGTCACTTGGAACTCAAATGTCTGGAAAGTACTGTTCACCGCCAAGTCCCACCCAACAATCTTTATAAAATGTTTACCTTCCTCGTTGAAAAGCAGTTTAAATGCAACATTCCTATCATAAATTTCCGAAACCGAGATTTCTCTCATAATAAGTTCATTGTCTAAATAGATATCATGTTTAAATATTCCCGATTC
>JAQTRI010000411.1 GCA_028711905.1 Candidatus Wallbacteria bacterium
CCAGGAGTTGTTCCGCGACTCGTTCCATGGTCAATATCCGGAAAAATCAGCCTGATGATCAATCACTTCATTGGTAGTGAGTTGAGTCTGGTTAGTGCCGTCAAGATTCATCAGGAAAATTTCGAAAACACCTGTACGGTCTGAAGAAAAAAGGATTTTACTGCCGTCAGGAGAAAATGTCGGCTCAATGTCGTCGGAGGTGTTGTCCGTAAGCCTGGTAACAGTCAACGGGTCAATAGCGGGTGGCGGAACTGGATTGGCTTTAATCTCGACCACAGCAATGTATATCTCGTTGTCACCGTCATCATCGGAATGGAAACAGATGCTGCGCCCGTCCGGAGAAAAAGAGGGGGAGCGATTGGCAGCTCCATTCTGGATCAATGGTCCGGTTATGCTGCTGTGATCCAAGGAATTGAGCAGATACAAGTCCATAGTCCCATCCCTGTCCGAGGCAAAAACCACCCTGGTGCTGTCCGGCGAAAACCGCGGATCAAGGTTGTCGCTCGCAATGCCGGTGGTAAAGGCGCGCTTCTGCACTGTAAATGAGGAAAGCGGGTCAGCCGGAAGATCCATGATCATGATGTTGAAAGCACCGGTGGAATCGCTGCAATACAGCACGCGCCTGCCGTCCGGTGAGAACGAGGGGTGGATTTCATCCCCGGAATCGCTGGTGAGGCGCGCACTCATTCCACCGGTCATGTCAGTGAGCCAGATGTCAAAATCCCCCTCCCTGTCTGACTGGAAAAGCACGAAAGAACCACCCGGGGACAGAATGGGATTTTCATCGTTAGCCGGGTTCACGGTCAGATTTCTGGTATCCATGCCATTCAAAAACATGCTGTAGACATCAGGATTTCCACTTCGTTCAGACACAAACAGGAGCGGCCTGGAAATGAAATTGTCGAACATATCATCACCTACCCATTTCCCCGGATAGCAGTGCCCATCAGCTACTCCATCCATGCCTCCGAACGGTATGTCAATAACCCCGTTCGGGCCGCATGATACCGCCTTGTAAAGAAAAGGGTCGATCAGATACTGATTGTGCCAGGGATCCAGCGGCAGCGCTGCAAACTTGTCGCCAACAAGGGCCTGCATCGATCCCGGCCAGCATCCGTGGTCAAGAAAGAATGTTTCTGCCGCTTCCCTGATGGTCCTCAACTCTGACCGGCAGCGGATAAATTTTGTTTCGTGAATACTGCCGGAACTGTATTTGTAGGCTAACGAGCTGAGAATCAGGAGAATACCCATCATAACAACGATTTCAATCAGGGAAAATCCCGCACTTTTCGCCATGTGACGCATCATTCCCTGCAACCTGCTCCGAAAAATCCTGGATTTCATTTTAATCTGAAGGCCTCTCTGACCCCTTTGATCTTTGAAAGCCTGGAAATAGTCTCATCCATGCTGTCAATATTGACGAGCTCGATCTGCAGGTCAATGACACCCTGTCCTGAGCGGGTGCTCTTGGCCCTGAGATTGATGATGTTGAGCTTAAGGCTTGATGAGACCAGTTGTGTGATGTCGAACAGCATATTGGGACGGTCATTGACCTGCAGTCTGATCCAGACGATAAACGAACCATGACCGCCGGCTTCCTTGTCCCATTTCAGCGCGATAAAGCGCTCCTTGTCTTTCAACAGGGAACGGATATTAGGGCAGTTTTTGCGGTGAACCGAGATCCCCTTCCCCCTGGTGATGTATCCGATAATGCTGTCACCCGGGATAGGGGAACAGCAGCGGGAAAACACGATCAAGGGATTGTCCAGCCCCTCGACAATCACCCCGCTGGTCGCACGAACCGGTTTTTCGGCGATTCTCTTCAACTGCTTCAGCTTGTTCTGGGTTTCCTTGAAACGGTTCCACTCAGGAAACAGCTTGCTGAACAGCGAGACAAAGGTCAGTTTGTCGCTGCCGATGGCAATGAACAATTCCTCTGTGTCACGATATTCCGATGACGCGAGAAAATCCTTCATCCGCTTGCTTTTCAGCAGTCCGGAAGCCACCATTTCCTCTGCAGGAATCGGTGGAGGCTTGAGCCGGGAAATTTCCTTCTGGATGCGGGTGAGATTCTGGCGAAAGGTTTCCCGGCCTTTCTCAAGGTCAGTATCGCGTTCTTTTTTTCGCAGAAACTGACGGATCTTATTTTTAGCTTTGTGGCTCTTGACGATTTTCAGCCAGGAGGAATTGGGACTGGCCCGGTTGGAAGTGATGATGTCCACAACATCTCCGTTGCGCAGCTCGTACTCCAGGGGTACGATTTTTCCGTTGACCTTGGCCCCGGTGCAGCGCAGACCGACCTCAGTGTGAACAATAAAAGCGAAATCAAGAGGTGTACCAGTGGTCGGCAGGGCCACCACATCACCTGCAGGTGTAAAAACAAACACCTCGTCCTGGAAAAGGTCATTCTTCAGGCTGTGAATGAAATCCCCGGCATCCTGGATCTCAGAGTACCAGTCGATCAGCTGGCGCAACCAGGCGATTTTCTGGTTAACCTGGCTGTTCTCACCTGAAAAATTGGTTTCCTTATAGTCCCAGTGGGCAGCAATGCCTATCTCAGCCACTTTTTCCATATCCTCAGTGCGGATCTGGATCTCCAGAGGGATTCCCTCCTGGGCACCGGAGCGTTTCTGCATAACAGTCGTATGCAGGGACTGATACATATTCTGCTTGGGAAGCGCAATAAAATCCTTGAACCTTCCCGGCATGGGCAGCCAGAGGTCATGAACAACCCCGAGCGCGGTATAGCACTCGCGCACATTGGCCGTGATAATGCGGACAGCCAGCAGGTCAAAGATCTCCTCGATCTTTTTGCCTGTGCGCTGCATCTTGAGATAAATACTGTAATAATGCTTGATGCGGCCATAAATTTTGGCGCTGACATTATTTTCCTTCATCTTGCCTGTCAGAAGTTCCATGGTAGAGTTCACATATCGTTCCCTCTCGCGCGTGCGCAACTCCATTTCCTTTCTGATGCGCTCGTATGTCCCTGGTTCCAGTACGGCGAAGCTGCAGTCTTCCAGCATGGATTTGAAACTGTGCATGCCGAGCCTGTGCGCCAGAGGTGCGTAAATGTCGAGGGTTTCCTGGGCGATTCGTTTCTGCTTGTCGACCGGGAGCGCGGAAATCGTGGAAATGTTGTGCAGCCTGTCCGCGAGTTTGATTAAAATAACGCGGATATCTTCGGACATTGCCAAGAGCATTTTACGGATGTTTTCGGCCTGCTGTTCGAGCCTGGACTTGAAAGCCAGCTTGGATATCTTAGTCACTCCGCTGATCAGCTTTGACACAGCAGGGGAAAAATGCTCGGAAATGTATTCAGGTGTAACCGCAGTATCTTCGACCACATCATGGAGCAGAGCCGCGGAAATACAGGTGGAATCCATTTTCAGTTCAGTCAGGATGAGAGCCACATTGAATGGATGAATGAAATATGGGGTGCCGTCAGCGCGTTTCTGGCCGCTGTGGGCTTCTTCTGCCAGCAGATAAGCCCTTTCCAGCAAATCCCAGTTGGCTTCAGGATTGTACACGGTGATACTGCGCTTGAGCAGGGAAAAGTCCGGCCTGTCGGAAATGTGGCGGTTGAAAGTGTTCATCGGTCAATTCTACTCTATAGGCTGGATTAATGCCAGA
>JAQTRI010000412.1 GCA_028711905.1 Candidatus Wallbacteria bacterium
GATAATATGGCATCAGAGGTAAAGAGGCACCATGGCTGAGAAAATGGAAATCAAAAAAGAGCTGACCTCGATCAGGAACTCCAAAAAGTTCCTGCCGTATTCGAGCTCCGGGTACATGGCCAACCGGCTCTCCGGGATTCTTGCGGAAATCAGGAAGCAATCGCAGAATCCGCAGCAGGGCCTGGAATTCCTGGAGCGGTTCTACTCCTGCGCCGGCCCGATTTTCAGCCGCTGCGACGACTCCAGCGGCATCATCCAGGGTGTATTCAGATACGAAGCCCAATCCCTGTTCGTGGAGTACGCCAGAAATCATGGCGATCAGGACTGGCTGTGCGAACTGCTGGTGTCCATGTTCAGAAAGCACGATTACGACATGTGCAGCAGCCTGACTGAAGAAGCGGCGCAGTATCTTGACGCTGCACACATGCGCAGCCTTTATGAGCGCTTCCTGACTCTGGCCGAGGGTGAAGACCCTGACTGGAGGAATGAATCCTCGCGCTGCAACGCTTATTTCTGCGCAGCCCGCGACCTGGCTGTCAGCCTCAAGGACGGCTTTCTGCTTGAAAAGGCGCACAGGCAGGAGTACGGCGAAGAATACAAAAAACATTACCTGGATGTGGCAAAGGTTTTCCTGGATGCCGGATTGCCGGATGAGGCTCTGGCCAGGCTTCCGGCACAGGGCGGTTGCCCGAAGTATGAATTGATCAATGCGGAAAAACTGCTGATCAGGGCCTATGAAATGATCGGTGACAGCAAAAAACTGGCTGCTCTGCTGGAGCAGCGGTTTGAGAGGGACTATTCCTCAGAGGCCCTGAAACTGATCAGGAAACACGCCGGACCGGCAAAGGCCAGGGAATTGTCCGCAGGCATGAAAGCACGGATCATGGGGCTGGAATCGTTCAGCCATGAAGGCATGAGATTTCTGCTTGACACAGGCAGGATCGATGAGGCGGATGATTTCATCGTCTGCCGTTTTGACAGGATCAACGGCCGTCATTACGACTGGCTGCTGAGATACGCGGTTCGGATGGAGAAAGAGGGCCGGTGGCTGGCCCTGACGGTTCTGTACCGGGCCATGCTGGAAGCGATCCTTGAAAAGGCCCACCTGAAGGCTTACGGCCACGCAGTCCGCTACATGAAAAAACTTGCCGCTTTGGCCGCATCAGTGCCTGACTGGAAGAACATCACGCCTCACAGCGCGTATTTCGCAGCTTTAGCCGAGAAAAACAAACGCAAATCCACGCTCTGGAGAAAATACGGCGGATTCCCGGGCTGACGGGGGTGACCTTCCGTCCACAATGACCCCAATACTGGCGCACACTGCAGAAAGTTATGTTTGGTTCCGGGCGGATTGACAGAAATGCGCAAATGCATAGAATTCATGTGGTATAATTTAACTCTCAGAAGCGTTTGAAAACATTGGCCGGCGGCGAACCCATGAAGAACATGCGAAAAAGCATCAGACATCGCGCCCCTGCGCCGGCAGAGCAGCCATCAGCTGACGCCGATGCACAGGTGGATCTGCACGGGTTGAACTGCGTTGAAGCTGAAGAATTGATCAATATGACATTGCAAAAACTGGCGCCGGGCGACAGGCTTTTGGTGATCCACGGCAAGGGTACAGGCGTACTCAAGGGCCATATCCGCAAACACCTGGCACAGCACCATAAAGTCAGGACAGTGCTTTTCGGTGAACACGAGCGCTTTCTGGGTAAGGATGGCGTATGCATGGCAGTGATCAGGTGATCACTGGGGAAGCATACTGCATCATTTGGTCAGGATGTCCTGGAGCTGTCGTACTGCGAAATCCCCACACCGCAGATGACCACGATCATGGCGAAGATCTTGCTCATGTCAAAAGGTTCGCCGAGAAGCAGGTTGGATGCCATGGCGGAGAATAGCGGGATCAGATATGTGAAAACATTGGCCCGGTTGACCCCGATACTCTGGAGCGCCATATTGAAGAAAAGGAACGACAGTGTGGATGGGAAAACGATCAGCAGCGTAAGATTCGTGACCAGTTCCGGACAGGGGTTGACAGACAGGAAGTTATCCAGGCCGAAGATCAGAAAGAGCGGCAAAAAATACAGGCAACCCAGCATATTCTGGAACTTCAGAAGCGTCAGCGGCCTGTACTTTCTGACCATGCGGGCTGCCAGGATCGTGTAGCCAGCAGCTGACATTACCGCCACATACATCAGAAGAACGCCTTTCACTGAATACCTGAACTGCAGGTTACGGTCCAGGATCAAAAGGATCACGCCCAGGGTGGAAAAGCTCAGCCCGATGATGCCGGCAGGTTTGATTTTTTCGGACAGAAAGAGATATGCAAGCACAGGCACGAAAACCGGGATCGTGGATATGATCAGTGATGCCACTGTGGCCGATACAAAGGAGATGCCCAGGCTTTCGCCCAGGAAATAGAGAAAAGGCTCGAAAAATGCCAGAAGCAGCAGCCAGGGAAGGTCCTTTCTTTCGACCTTCTCAACTGACCGGAAGAGCCTTTCTAAGGCGAAAATCAGTATCGATGAAAAGAACAGCCTGAGGAATACGACAGTAAAAGGATGATAATAGCGATACACGATCTTGACCCAGACAAAGGAAAGACCCCAGAACAGCATGCAGAGTACGGTCAGGAAATACATCAGCCAGTCGTTTTTAGGTTTCATGGGAGAAATATATAAGAAGCGTCAGGAATTGGCAAAAAGGGAGACTAGTGGTCTGTAACACTTAATTCTATCAGTATTGGGCCGAAGTAAAACCTTTCGTGGAAAGGTTTCCGCAATCTGAATTATCACAAAATTAAGTGCAACAGACCACTAGTGACTGCACACTCCCCCATTTTCATCCTTAGGAAAATTGGATATCATATTCAAAAATGTTACTATTTTACATGATGAATCATAAACCAAAACTGTTCCTGTTCGCATCCGCCGGCTGCCTGACACTGCTTATCGCATTAACGGAGCTTTCTGAACTGGAAGCTCTGCTTTCGGCAGAGTGATCCCGTATGACCAAAGCCTTGCCCCCCGTGCTACCGGGATAGGCTTGCGGATTTGGGCCGGTTTAACCGGAATATCCATTAAGGAAGCGTAACTATATGAAGTCCCAGTCTACCTTGAAAATCCGTCTGACTCTCATCGTGCTGATTTGTGCTGTATTCACTCTGATTCTTTCTTTACGGCCACGGGACTTGCCTGGAGTGAAGAAACGCGTGATTTCCAAAGCCGGGTCCACTTATCTTCCGATCGATCCGCAGAATCAGGCTGGAAACGGCTGCAGCTGCATCATCTGCGCCATTTCAATGCTGAGCGGGTATTATGACTGTTTTGACTCCCAGGAGATCATCAGAGACAAAGCCCGCAAGCAGGGTTTATACAGCGAGAATGAAAAATCAGCTGACATGAGTTTCATAATTCAATATTTTTCGGACAAGGGTCTGGCTCCGGCTCTGATCCATGTCACCCCTGAAAGGATAAAGTATCTGATCGAGAATCAGATCCCTGTGATGTGTTTCCCTTTCTATGATGGCGGGCCACATGCGATCCTGATCAACGGGTACAGGGGGAAAAATGGATCGTTCTACTATTTTGACACTAATACAGTTGATGCCCATTCCCTTGACA
>JAQTRI010000413.1 GCA_028711905.1 Candidatus Wallbacteria bacterium
TTGTGAATGCTTCAGGTGAAGAATTTGGTATGGAAAATCTGGAAAATGTTTTCACTCAGGGCCTGAAGCATGAGGGTATAAAACTCACACTGGACGAGATTTATAACAGCATCGATCATTTTCGCGGAACTATGGACTGGTTTGATGACATTACTCTGATCGGCATGAAAAGAATCGACTTTGTCAGCGGAGAATTCACAATTATGTCCCGCTATACTGATTTGAGCTGCTTCTGTAAGGAATTCCTTTCCCATATCGAGAAAAAGCACCCTGGGGTTCAGCGCGAGGACCTTCTGAATATTCGTTTGATCATCGATGAACTGGTGACCAATGCTATTCAGCATGGTAATGGCATGAATGAAGAGAAATCCGTACGGATTGTTTTTGAACTGGATTTTCGGGGGATTCACCTGCATATCACTGACCAGGGTCCGGGCTTCAACTGGCAGGAGGAAATGCGCCAGGCTCAAGTGATTAATCTGTTCAAGACCAGAGGGAGAGGCATTCTGATCTGTATGAATCTTTCTGAGACTTTCTGTTATAACATTGCCGGTAATACGGCTCATCTCAATCTGTATTGGAGAAATCATGAAAAAGGTTCTGGTTGTTGACGACGAAGCCCATATTCTCAATATTCTGAAATTCAATCTGATCAAAAAGGGATTTGATGTCGTGACTGCTTCCGAAGGAGCCCTGGCCCTTCAACTCATGCAGTCCTTGGTTCCTGACCTTCTGATCATTGATGTGATGATGCCCAAAATGTCCGGATACGATGTGTGTGCGGAACTGAAAAAAGACAGCCGCTTCACTTCCATGCCGATTATCATGCTTTCCGCCAAGAGCCAGACTGCTGATCTGCAGAAAGCCGAGGAGATAGGAGTGACTTTTTACTTTACCAAGCCGTTCAGTCCCTTAGCGGTAGTCAACAAAGCCGCTGAACTTACGGAGGTGAAAAGTTGAACAGAACCGGATGGATTACCGGATTACTGGAAGAGAAAAAAGGTGAAGACATCGTTGTACTGACCGTAAAAAGCAACATCCTGGTGGATGAGTTTGTCATTGCCACCGCACGATCGAAAAGTCATCTGACAGCCCTGGCAGTATTTGTCGAACAGTCAGCCAAAGAAATTGGATTACGCACTAAAACCGATGGGGGCCCTGATTCTGAGTGGGTGGTCCTTGATTTCGGCGATGTGTTATTGCACCTTTTCACCGATAAGATGAGAAGGATGTACAATCTGGAAAAACTGTTCGATGAATTCAATGGAGGAACTGTCAATGGCGAGTAGTGAGGAAATCCGAGGACTTTCCCGGGAAGAACTGCTGGAAATCCTTGGTGATTACCAGAACAGCCTTGATGAATGTGATCTGGCTACGGCTGTTGCAGAGATCGGCAATAAGGGCAAGCCATCGGATATACATGCGCTGAAGATTTTTCTGGGTCATTCTGATTCCCGTGTCAGGGCCAATGCCATTGAGGCGATAGAAGCTATCGGCGAGCGCCAGACAATCAAGGTTGTCATAGATCTTCTCGATGATTCGAGCAAAAGGGTACGCACCAATGTTGTGAAGCTGATCCTTAACAAAGCCGAGATAGACATAGATTTTTTGCGAAGAGAGCTTTCGGTCTGTTCTGAGTGCGGTGCTCCACTGGTATGCACAGGATGTGATCCTGATTTTTCCGAACTGACCGGAAAAATCCTGGAACTTCTTGGTCGTTTACGCGATCAATCACAGCGCACTTTGGCAACATCTCCGAAGGATCCGGAAAAAAGCAGTGATGTGCGGAAGGAATTTTTCGAGGCTGTGGCCGGAATTGACGATGATGAGATTCAACAGCCTGCTATAGAGCCGGACCAGGAGACTGCCGAGGAAGTTACTTCGGGCGATTTATCCGGGAAAGATTCCACAGTCGTTGCAGAGAGTGAAGCGGATGTTAGTGATAACCGGATGGAAGAGCCTTTTCCACAGGAGGAAGACGAACAACCGAAAACTGAAGTTGCGGCTGATACGGTAGAAGGATCGGAAGATGTCGAAAGCGGCGACAGTGTGATTCTCGGCGATCTTTCCGGTGATGCTGTTCCTGAAAGCAACGGGCAGGAGAGCGGTTCTTCAGGGGATGAGGACCTTGACGAGGTCGACCGATTGCTGCGCGAAGTGGAAACTCAGTCCATGTCGGATGGAGCAGCGATTCTGAACGATCAGGAATCTTTCGCGGAAGCCCCGGTCACGCTTCCGGATGAACCGGAGGATGAGCCCTTTTCAGGAACCGATAGTTATAACGGCGGAACAGACGCTGAAGCTCATTCCGCCTCTGACATTCTTGAGTCAATCGATGATGCCGGTGACAGGGATATTGTTCCTGAAATCGAGAATGAAGAAAAGCAATCTCCGGATGATTTGCATGATATTGCGGCTGAAGCAGAAGCTCTGTTCAAGAAACTGGTCTGATCCGGAAATTCAGGCTCGACAGGGGGCGTTTTGGAGAAGGAACTGGAAATTCTCAAGGAAGATCTGTCTTCCTTTGATGCAAATGTCTGGAAAAACGCTGTTATCAAACTTTCCAACGCCGGCACTTCCGAGGCCAAGGCCATTCTGGTCGAAACCATGGCCGATGATCGCGTGGAAGTGCGCAGTTTTGCCAAGAAGATGCTTGAAAAGATGGACTCGTCCGAAACCCCGGGCGATTTTCTGTATAAGTTCAAAACAAAGGTTTTCGATCAGGACAACAAAAATGTCGATGTCGAGGCTTTTGAGCGCATTCTGGAAGGTACTCCCAATTTCAAGCGGCGCATTCTCCTGATACAGGAAACAAGAAACTTCAACGATAAAAAACTGCTTCCCGCTCTGGTTCGTGCCCTGGAAAAGGAAAGGCATCCTTTTGTGCTGGCTACCCTGGTAAAGGCTGTTGGGGTCTACAAGGATGAGAGGGTGATTCCGCTTCTGGAGCAGTTTTTGAAACATAAGGACACCCGTATTCGCGCCAACACTATTGAAGCCTTTGAACTGCTGGGATCGAAGAAAGTGGTTCCGGTTGTTGTGAAATGCCTTGAAGATATCGACAATCGAGTCAAGGCCAATGCCATCAAATGCCTGAATCAGTTTGGCGCTATAGAGATCAAAAAAGCTCTGGAAGACATGATTCAATCAGGATCGGAAGACACCATTACCAGTGCCATCTTTTCGCTCAGAATGATTGGAAATGAATTTGCCGTGACTAAACTGAAGGAAGTTCTTGACAAGTTCCACTCAGCCCGTATCCGATATCGGGCTAAGAATGCCTTGCTGGAGCTGGCGATCAAGGGTAATGAGCAGTCCCTGAAACTGGTGAGGGAGGACCCTGTATTCATTGAAGAGCTGTATCTGGAAAACATCATTGAACTTAAAGACAAGAGCTTTTTCAAGGGCCGTAATGTCATGTGGGTCGGGGAAGTCATTTTCGTCATTCCTGAAGAGCGCCTGTTTATCATGAAGGATTCTCTATCTCATGAAAAGTTCGTCATGCTTTACGATGGAGTGCTCATCGAATCCGAAGTGGTGGAAGTTACAGGTGAACTTGTGGATTTTATTGACGGCAGCCTTCCGATTCTGAAAGCTGAAGGGGTATCCAAGCTGGTAT
>JAQTRI010000414.1 GCA_028711905.1 Candidatus Wallbacteria bacterium
CATACTGGGGCTGGGGCGTGAAAGACTGCACCAGGACAAAGCCAATCACAGAAATAAAGCTCCACCAGGCACAGGTTCTGGCCGGTCCAAAGGGCAGGCGGGCTGTCCGCAGTTAAGTCCTGATGTCACCGCTTATCGACAGAAGAGTAAAGAGAAACAATGATCCGGCAGCTGACGCAGTGAAGTATATAACGGTATTCCCGGCTTCGGGCAGAATCAGCCTGGTCAGGAGAGATCCTGTGATCAGGGCGCAGTACCAGCCAAGAAAAAAAATCAGGGATTTCACTTAAAACGCCAGCCCGGTCTTTTCCCGGGCCCGGGAAATCATGGCTGTTGAGATTTCATTGGCTCTGGCAATGGTTTCCTGTTCGCAGATACCAACTAAGCGACCGTTGTCAACAACGACTTTTCCGTTGACAATGGTATAGCTGGCTATATGGGATGCTCCTGTGAACACAAGGGCAGCTATTGGGTCCTGCAGTGCTCCTGCGTACCAGATCCTGTTGAAATCGAACAGTGCCAGGTCTGCGGCGCATCCGGGCTCGATCCTTCCAAGTTCAGGGGACTGGAAAACCTTAGCTCCCCCCAGAGTGGCCATTTCCAGAGCCTGCAGGGCTGTAATGGAGTCCACACCCCATTTAACCCGATGCGACAGCAGGCAGGACCGCAGTTCTCCCAGCATATTCGAGCTGTCGTTACTGGCTGAGCCGTCAACAGCGAGGGAAACAGTTACCCCCTTTTTCAGCATTTCAGGGACGGGAGCAATGCCTGACCCTAGTCTCATGTTGGACGAAGGACAATGAGCCACGCCAGTTCCTGCAGCTGCCATTTTGGCGATTTCTTTTTTATTCAGGTGCACGCAGTGGGCGAACCAGACATCAGGACCGGACCAGCCGGTGCTTTCCATGTAATCCACTGGCCTGAGGCCGAACTTTTCCAGGCAGAACTTTTCTTCGTCTTTTGTTTCAGCAACATGGGTGTGCAGCAGAACTTTTTTGTGCCTGCGGGCGAATTCAGCGGTTTCCTTCAAACTGCGTGTGGTAATGGAAAACGGCGAGCAGGGCGAGAGATTGATGCGCAGCATGGCAAAAGGCTCAGGATCGTGATAGGCCGAGATCAGGCGTTCACAGTCTGTGATGATCTCCTCTTCGGTCTGGATCACATCGTCTGGCGGCAGGCCCCCGTCTTTTTTGGAAAGCGTCATGCTTCCCCGGGTCGGGTAGAAGCGGATGCCGAGTTCTTGTGCAGCCTTGATCTGGGAATCGATCAGTTTTCCGCTGCAAGCCCGCGGGAAAAGGTAATGATGGTCGGTCGAGCAGGTACAGCCTGTGAGCAGCAGTTCCCCCAGCCCGACTAAGGCCCCATAGTAAACGGCCTCTTCGTCTATCTCGCGCCAGGCCTCGTACAGGTTGGTCAGCCAGTCAAAGAGCTTGGCATTCTGAACTAAGGGCACATTGCGAAACAGGGTCTGATACAGGTGATGGTGCGTGTTGATCATGCCCGGGATGACCACCATGTTTGATCCGTCTATTACCCTGTCCGCTCGTTCTGTGATGACAGGCGCGATTTTTTCAATCTTTCCGTCTCTGATGAACAGGCAATGATTGTCCAGTATACGGCGATCCAGGTCCATGGTTGCGGTTTTCCAGGCGTTTTTGATCAGAAGTGTGCTCATGCTTCCCCCGGATGGTTGATGCAATAATTTTATGCTGCCTGGCCTTGTGATGCAAATGTGGGGGAGGTGGGGCAATTGTCTCAATTCTCAAACTCTGGTATGATCGGCAGGTTATGAATGACAATGTCAAAAAAATGCTGGTGCTGCCCGCAGCCCTGATTATCCAGAGCTGCCTGGGAGGCATATACGCCTGGAGCGTGTTTGCTGTGGCTATCCACGACAGTCACGGCATTTCCATGAGTGCGGCCCAGCTGGTGTTCGGCATTGCCTCAGCTGCCATCCCGCTTTGGACGATTTTTGCCTCCAGGCTTTGCCTGCGCATTGGCGGAAGGGCTGTGACCGCTCTGGGTGGAGCGCTTTTCGGAGCCGGGTTTTTGCTGGCTTCTTTCAGCGGTGAGGGCACAGCTCTTCTTTATGCAGGGATCGGCCTGCTGGCAGGCGCGGGGATCGGGCACAGCTATGTTACTCCGATTTCGGCCAGCATAGCCTGGTTTCCGACTCAAAAGGGTCTGGTGTCAGGTGTTGCTGTGGCCGGATACGGATGCGGCGCCATTCTGCTCGCGCAGATTGCCCAGCATCTGCTGGCTTCAGGGGCGGATGTGTACGGCGTGTTCCGCATTGTCGGGCCGATCTATGGTGCTGTGATCATTCTCTGTTCCTTTTTTCTGTTCCCCGCGCCCGGTGGAAGAAAAGCAGAAGTGAATACTGCGTGTTCGCTTGCAGGAATCCTGAAAACTCGCGAATTTCGGCTGCTGTTTTCAGGCATGTTCTGCGGTACATTCGCAGGTCTTCTGGTAATCGGCAACCTCAAACCCATTGGACTCAGTGCCGGGCTTGGTCCGGCGGCAGCTACCCTGGCCGTCAGTTTCCTCGCGGCAGGCAATGCGACAGGCCGCGTGACATGGGGATTTATCTCAGACCGCATCCAGAGCCGGGCGATCCCGATTTCCCTGTTCTGCATCTGTTGTACTGTGCTGCTTCTTCTTTTGCCGCTTTCACCGGTGGCTTTCTCCCTGGTATCTTTTCTGATCGGGTTCAGCTACGGCGGCTGTTTTGTGCTGTACGCCGCAGCTTCAGCCCAGGTTTTCGGTGCATCAGTCGTTTCTTCCATCTATCCATACATATTCGCTGCCATGACAGCCTCCGGACTGGCCGGCCCATGGGCCGGAGGGGCGATCTTTGATCTGTCGGGTTCTTACAGGTGGGCACTGGTGATTTCAGCGCTTACCGCAGGCGCAGGCAGCTCATATCTGCTTCGGGCGGACAACAGGAAGTGCATTTCGTGCGAGGCACAGAGCAGATGCTGATAGCTGTGTGAGCGTCAGCGAACTACAGATATCAGTCCCCGGAGCGAAGCGAAGGGGACGAGTTATCAGAATCCACTTCCCCGGCATGTGACTTTTTGAATCTGGTGGAGTAAAATACACCAAAAACCACAGGAGAGCCTGCATGTATCAGGCAGTTAAAATCAGCGAAAATGTTTCAATAGGCCCGGGTCATCCTTTGTGTGTCATAGCCGGTCCCTGTGTGATAGAACCGGATGAAAACATGCTTTTTACAGTCTGTTGTGGATTGCAGCAGATATGCGCTGAGCTGGGCCTTGGTTTTGTGTTCAAAACATCTTATGATAAGGCTAACCGCACTTCGCACAAAGCTTACCGCGGTCCCGGGCTGGATCAGTCACGATCTTTGCTGGAACGCCTGAAAAAAGAAACCGGAGCTTTACTGCTTCTGGATGTGCATTCAGTTTCAGAGGTGGATTCAGCCGCTGCAGTTGCCGATATTTTACAGATCCCGGCCTTTCTCAGCCGGCAGACCGACCTGGTGTCTGCCGTAGCTGCCGCCGGCCGGGTGGTCAATGTCAAAAAAGGCCAGTTCTTAGCACCTGACGACATGAAGAATGTCGTGTCCAAGATCGAGGATCGTGGCAACCGGCG
>JAQTRI010000037.1 GCA_028711905.1 Candidatus Wallbacteria bacterium
GCAGAATATCGACATCAACGATTTCTCGGCATTCCAGCCCGGGGATGTGGTGTTCTTCCATTATGGCAACCCGGACCGGCCCAGGCATACGGGTGTGATATCGCGGAAGGGGGACAAAGGCTGGCTGGATGTGGAGAATATATCGGTCGGCAGCTTTTCACCGTGCGTCAACCGTGTGGTGGAATGCGGCATTACTTCAGGCGGCAAGAAAATGCATTCAGTGCTGCGCGTGCCGGATTCAGCCACTCCGGGACAGGTCAGCCCGGTGCCTCAGCCTTCACCCCAGCCTGTTCCACAACCGCAGCCTCAGCCTCAACCGGACATCGATCCTGAGGAAGATCAGGACTGGGACCCGGAAACCGACCCGGACTGGGATAACGACTGGGAAAATGACCAGCGCAGCGATGTGCTGGAGAACCTCCAGCCCTGTCTGAATGAAAATGATGCACTTTGATACGCGCAATTTTCCTTCCACCGGGAAATAATTCGTGTAAGCAACAAAAGTGGACGGAGGGAAAAAATGAACAGGTTATTCAGGGCGATGCTGCTGGCAGTACTGATGATGGCTGTTTCTGGGATCGAGGCAGGCAACAGGATCAGGCCGGATGACGATGAAATCATTCACGAGGATTATCCGGCTGAATTCATTGTAGTGTATGTACTTGACGGCAAGACGGCTGAGTACAAAGTAGTGCACACACTGAATACAGCCAGCGCCGAAGACTCTGAAAGCATTTTCGAGTTCCTGGAAGCGGAAATCACGCCTGATTCAGACCTGCAGAACGAAATCGCCGAGGCCATCGGGGCAGACGCTGCGAAGATCACGATCAGGGACCGCATGGTGATCTCCAAGTTCGCCGACGGCTCCTGGTACCAGGACAACATGGACGGCTCGTTTATAATCCATGACGCAGCAGCGGGTACGACCATCACCTATAACCAGGACGGCGAACCGGTCAGCCAGCGCGGCTCCTTTACAGTGATGGTCAAGGTGTACATCGACGGCAAGGCATACAACTACGGCGAATGGGCGACATTCAAGACCATGGCCGAAGCTCAGGATGCCGAAAAATATGTGAAATATGGCGAAGGCAAGAAGGAAGTCCGGAACTGGGCCATGTGCGAAGCCGGATTCCCGGATACTGACGACATCAGGATCGTAACCAGCGTTGTCCAGAACTGAAACCAGGCATTTGACAAATAAAGATTAATGAGGGGCCGAAAAGCCCCCCTTTGTGCTTCGGTAGAAAATGTTCACTGTTCGGCCCTGAAGCTGATCTGGCTCAAAGTCACATGGCCGTTCGATCCGCCCCAGCGGTACTTGACCTGGCCGTCGGACCAGACATCCATCCGGCAGCAGGCATTGGTGGCGTCACCCGGATAGAGCAGATTTTCCAAAGGTCTGTATCCGCAAGTTGCAGTCCGCCTTTTGAATTGATGCGGCCGACCGGAGAATCGGCTGCGTTCCTGAAAATGAAGGCCAACGAGCCGTCGCTGGAATCGAGCGTGGCAGTGATGTCGGAAGAAACCACGCGGTTGACGATCCCCAGAATCATAAGCAAAATGAAAAGGCTTAACCGTATTTTCAGGTTATCCATATTGGGTTTATCGGCGGTGATAGAGATTAGCTTACTGCGACCAGTGGCCAAGCACTAGTCGACAATCTGTGAGTTGTTGATTTTGATTGCAGCAGGGATAGCTTCTTTTTTCACACCCTGAAAGTACTGCACGCGAGGCTGAAAAATGGCTGAGTACAACGGCAAGACGATTGACCCTGATTTCGATGGCCATAATGTGCCGCTCCATACGCTCGAGTTTATTGACCGGCTTGCATTGCTCTCGGAATTCACTGAATGGAAGCGCATGCTGCTAAAGGCACGGGAAAAGCAGCAGCAAGCTCCAGATCACTCATAATGCGTCCACATGCGGATGATCTTCACGGTCCGGATCTCGGGCAGCACCTGATACACCAGGCGGTGCTGGATATTGATGCGCCGGGAGAGCGCGCCTTCCAGGTCGCCGATCAACTTTTCGAACGGCGGGGGCGTGCGGAACGGGTCCTCGGCCAGCAGATCCAGCAGGGCCTGAGTTTTGGATTTCAGCTTGGCGTGAGCGATTTTCAGTGAGTCCTTCTGCGCATGTTTGGTGAAGACCAGCTGCCATTTCACCATGGGAGTTTCTTGGAGCATTTGCTCACCGGGGTTTTCAAGCCGCGGCGGATCGAGGAGCGCATGCCGGGGATCGAGAGCAGATAGAGAGTCTCCTGGATGGCGTTCCAGTCCTCCTCAGATACCAGCACTGCGCTGTTACGCTTGCCTGTGATCTGTACCGGATCGTGGGTTTCTGAGGCCTGGTCGATCAGCTTGTAGAGCATGGCCCGGGCTCTGGATGCGGTCAATGTGGTCATGGTTGTTCTCCTGATTCAATCGTACCATATATCGTACGCTTAGTCAAGACCCTGCGAACAAGGAATTTGTGACAGGGTTGATAGTACACAAATCTGGCAACCAAAAAAACCAAAATTACAATTCAACCTGTTTTCGGCCTGTTCAGCCCGGTTTTTCAGCCGCGGCTCTCACTCCATGGCCTTGAGGTTTTCAAGAAGCCGCGCGAGCTTTTGCGAGATCTCAGAGTGTTTCTCCCGCTGCAGAGCCACAACTTCAGGTTTGGCCTTGGCAAGAAAACCCTCGCTGCCGAGTTTTTTCTCGACCTGGGCCAGTTCAATCTGCAGTTTTTCACGCTCTCTGGAAAGGCGCAGCCGCTCTTTTTCAAGATCGATCACGCCTGTGAGCGGAAAGTACAGAGTGGCTCCCTGCACCACCTGGGTGCCTGATGCGCCTGACTGCTTGACCTCGCTGTCTACGGTCAGTTCGCTGCACCGGGTAAGAGTAACGATGTAATCGCGGGCTGCTTCGATCAGATCCTGAGCGTGGCCGTCCACGGGCTTGATGCGGATGACAATACCTTGCTGTGGCGGAAGGCTGTATTCGCTGCGAAAATTGCGCGCGCCTCTGACCACTTCTCTGACTAAAGCCATCTGTTCTTCAGCTGCTGAGTTGAGGAGCTTCTCCTCAGCTTTCGGCCACTCAGCAATAATAAGTGAATGCTCGATTCCCATATTCTGCCGGATTTCCTCAGTGATGAACGGTGTGTAAGGATGCAGCAGGGTGATGACGCGGGATAAAACGCGCCAGAGCACATTCTGCGTGACTGATCTGCGCGCTTTGTCATCTGAATTGAGCGCTACCTTCGAGATCTCGATATACCAATCGCAGAAATCGTCCCACAGGAACTCATAAATTCCCATGGCTGAGTGTGAAAACCTGAAACCGTCGAAATTTTCATTCATTACAAGGATCAGGCGTTCGAGCCGAGAGAGGATCCAGCGGTCCGGCAGTGTCAGTTCCGCTGGATCAAGAGTTTTCTCCTCAAAGCCCTCCATGTTCATCAGAATATAGCGATGGGCGTTCCAGAGCTTGTTCATGAAGTTGCGGTAACCCTCGACTTTTTTGATCGACAGGTTGACATCCCGGCCCTGCACTGCCAGAGACGCCATGGTAAAGCGCAGAGCGTCAGTGCCGTATTCGTCGATGATCTTGACCGGGTCAATCGCATTACCCAGCGATTTGCTCATTTTCCGACCCTGCTCATCGCGCAGGAGAGCGTGGATGTATACATCATGAAACGGCACATCGCCCATGAATTTCAAGCCCATCATGATCATGCGCGCCACCCAGAAAAAGATGATGTCAAAAGCTGTGGACAGCGTGGAGGTTGGGTAGAAGCGCGAAAGGTCAACGGTTTTTTCCGGCCAGCCCAGGGTTGAGAACGGCCAGAGCGCGGAGGAAAACCAGGTGTCAAGCACATCCTCGTCCTGACGGATGTTGGCGCTTTTACATTTCGGGCAGATGTCCGGGTCTTCTTTGGCAGCCCAGATGTGGCCGCATGAGTTGCAGTAGAATACTGGAATGCGGTGGCCCCACCAGAGCTGGCGCGAGATGCACCAGTCGCGGATGCCGGAAAGCCAGTTTTCATAAATTTTTTCCCACATCTGTGGATGAAATTTGATGCGCCCGTCTTTCACGGCCTGCAGGGCAGGTTCAGCGAGGGGGGCAATGCGCACGAACCACTGCTCGCTGTATGCGGGTTCGATTTCAGTATTGCAGCGGTAGCAGCCACCAACGGCGTGCATGTGCGGCTCGATTTTCACAAGCAGGCCCTGCTCTTTCAGGTCTTCCACGACTTTTTTGCGGCACGCATATCTGTCCAAACCCTTGTATGGACCTGCTGAATCGTTCATCATGGCCTTTTTATCCATCACTGAGATGAATTCCAGCTTGTGTTCAATGCCGATTTCATAGTCTTTCGGGTCGTGAGCTGGCGTGACTTTCAGCGCGCCTGTGCCGAATTCCATGTCCACGGCTGTGCTCCCGATCACCGGGATCACGCGGCCGAGCAATGGGAGTACCAGCTTTTTCCCGATCAGGTGCTTGTGGCGTTCGTCATTCGGGTTGACTGCCACTGCCGTGTCTCCGAGCAGGGTTTCAGGCCTGGTGGTGGCGATCACCAGGAACTTATCGGGCTCTTCCTGGAAGTGATACTGGATGTGGTAGAAAGCGCCTTCTTTGTCGTTATGCTCGACTTCATCGTCAGCCAGCGCGGTTTCGCAGCGCGGGCACCAGTTGACGATGCGGTAGCCGCGGTAGATCAAACCCTCATCGAATAATTGGCAGAAAGCCTCGCGCACGGCTTTCGACAGCCCATCGTCCATGGTGAAGCGCTCCCTGCTCCAGTCGCAGGAACAGCCGAGTCGTTTGAGCTGCGCGATGATCGTGCCGCCGTGCTCTTCCTTCCATTCCCACACACGCTTGAGGAATTCCTCCCGTCCGATGCCTTCCTTGGTTTTCCCTTCTTTTTTCAGGGATCTCTCCACCACATTCTGGGTGGCGATGCCCGCGTGATCCGTACCGGGCAGCCACAGGGCTTCGAATCCCTGCATTCTTCGCGTGCGGATGATCAGGTCCTGGAGCGTATTGTTGAAGGCGTGACCCATGTGCAGGATACCTGTGACATTGGGGGGAGGAATGACTATAGTGTAGGGCGGTTTGCCTGACGAGCTGTCAGCGCGGAAAAATCCGGATTCGTTCCAGAAGGCGTACCATTTGGCTTCGAGTTCGGCTGGAGTGTATTTAGTGGGAATATCGGCAACGAGTTTCATGATTCCTCCGGACCTGTCTGATAAGCTTGATTTTACACCAGTGAACAGGCGCGGGCAAGATGTTCTTGAAATTCATGATTGCTGGTACTAACATGAAAAGCAGGTTTCAGGCGCGTTCAAATGAGGATTTTGGAGGGAAAATGGGACTGATCAAGGAATTCAAGGAATTTTTAAACGAGTACAAGGTAATGGGAATGGCTGTGGCGTTCATCATGGGTGGAGCTGCCACCAACCTGGTGACAGCCCTGGTCAAGGAGATCATCATGCCGCTGATCACTCCGATGATGCCTGCCGGCGAATGGCAGACATACAAGCTGATGTTAGGTCCTGTCGGCCTCGGCATCGGACCGTTTGTCGCGGCTCTGATCAATTTCCTGATCATGGCCTGGGTGGTTTTCATGATAGCCAAGGTAGTGCTTAAAGAGGAAAAGGTCGCGAAAAAATAAGCGGACTTTTTAGTGCACTGACAGGAACATTTTGGGCTTGCCGTCAGTTGTCAGGCGCTTGAGATCTGTTCCATCGATGCTGACTGAAAAAATCTCGTCGAGGATTTCTTCTTCGTAATGGGTAAGGCACAGTGAGCCGATGAAATAAATCCGCTGCCCGTCAGGGGAAAATCCGATTCCAGTAGTGACATCGTGGCAGTGGATGACGGATTTTATCTGGCCGCTCTGCAGATCCAGAAGAAAGATGCCGTCGCTTTCCGATTGAGAGGAGCGTGAAAACGCGACTGATTTTCCGTCAGGGGAAAAACAGGCTGTTTCAACGCTGTCTGTGAGTTTGACGCAATCTGTGCCTTCCAGGTTCATGAGGCATAAACTCCAGTTTTTTTGCGGTTCCTGTTGCAGTTCAGTGAAAAGTATTTTTTTTCCGTCAGGAGAAAGAACCGGAGAACCTTTTGGTTTTGTATTGGCGTAATGGATGAGGAACTCATCGCCCGAGAGGTTGCAGGACGCCAGAAAACTGTGATTATTGCAGGAACCGAGGAAAAGCACTTTGTTTCCGTCAGGGAAAAAAGAAGGGGCTGTGACGCTGAACGAGAAGTTGGCGATCAGGGCTTCTTCGGTCGCGCCGATTCCCATCATGGACAATGACTCGTCCGCCGGAGTGGCCTGGTCTCCGTCTTCATCGAATGTGTAGCAGAATTTTGCACGATCCTGAGAAAGGGACGGCACCCACAAGAGGCTCTTGCCGGTGGTTTTTTTCAGTACTGTAATATTGCCTGTGCCAGGGTCAAAGCTGCATATCCGCGGGTCATTGATCTCAGAATCAGTCATGAGATAGACAATGATTTCATCGGTTTCAGCCATAGCTGGAACAATGGTCAGAAGTAAAAGGCCGACAAACAGCAGGCGAACCGGTTTCATACTTAATACTCCGTAAGCGGCTGATCTTATAATAATTATGACGCGGATTCGGATATTGTCAATTCTTCTTTGGCGCAGACCTGGTTTCTCAACCCATCAGGAAGCCCCAGAACCTGTCATAATTTGCATCAGTATGGGTGGCTCCTGATCCTGACTGGTAATAGATGCCGACTGTATCACCGGCATCGAGATAGATCAGCTGAGTCCCCTCGGATGTTTGCCAGACAGCGACTGTTTTATAGGTGATCCAGCAATTGTTGTGGCCGTGGTTTTTGTACAGAGCAAACCTGAACTCTCCTGTGGCGGTTGAGGCCACCAGAAGGTTGAAGCCGAACAGATACATTCCCGCTACCGGAGCGGTGAAGAGGCCGTTTGCATTGTTGTAGCATCCGCCGGTATTGGTAACCACCACATCCCAGATTATATAGCCTCCCGGGCTGATGGCGCTGGACAGCTTAGCTTCAAAGGCAGTCTGGCCTGGGGTGAGAACATTTCCGTTCGACTCGATTCTTATTCGGTCTTTCTGGTACCAGACATCGCGGATGGCGAATGTGCCGTTGCTTGTTGCGGCCGCATCAGGGTAACCGTTACCTCCGCCATCAGCCCTGCCGCAGCCAAGGGACCAGTATCTGGCCCCTTCCAGCACGGTTATGCGTTCGTCCACCTGAAGCAGGGTTTGGGGGGTGGATGTTCCGATTCCAACTTTTCCTAGTGCCCCGTTTGCATAGAAAAGATCTGTATCAACGAACAGGCCATTGACGATCTCAGCCGTTCCAATGACATCCAGGGAGGATGATGGTGAAGAGTTGTTGATACCGACTTTGCCGTTGCTGACAGACATTACGATGTTCCCGCTGCTGAAAAACCACTGGTGGTCAGGTCCGATGCGAACCGAATCGTCCCAGTCTGCTTTAGAGGGGCTCAAAATAAGATCCTGTCCTGCTGCATAGTAGGTTATCAGTGCTTCGTTCGTCGCACCTACAAGCACCTGTGAAGCCCGAGCAATACCGTTTACAGTCAGCGGGTAAGCCGGATTATCTGTTCCGATTCCGATCCTGCCATCTACGATCATCATCTCAGTTGTTGCGCACTTGATGCCGGCCGAATCCAGTCGCAGCCCGCCTTTGAATACGGCGTTTCCGTCCGAATCCAGGCGGCCGACCTCAGCGTTACCCGAGTCCCTGATCACGAAGCCGCTGGCCCCGGTGTCTGAATCCAGCGTGGCAGTGATGTCCGCGGCCGGCAGCAGGCATTCCAGGCATATGAAAAAAATGAGCGGCAGAAAACTGCGCATAAGGGTGTATCGGGAAAAAGAGGTAATTAGTAATTAGTGATTGGTGAATGGTGGGAGAAAGAAAATTCGTAATTTTCACGCACGGCCGCATGAACGCTTATCCGCTTTACCGATCACCAGTTACTGATTACCAATCACTGATCACTGTTCACTGATCTGAAATCAATAGCCCGGATGCTGATATGCGATGAACGGTGTAGGGGTCGATTTCAAATCGACCAGCAACCAGGGGATGTTATTGATAATGCCGAAAAGATGGCCGGGAAAGTGGCGAACGGGGTTGGCCTCTCAAAACAGTTCCTTGAAAATTTCCATTTTATCGGTAAGAATTGTAGTAATGAAGACCCGGAGCCAGACTTCCGGAGCAGCTGAAAAGTATGGGGAATGCATGAGAGCACTGATTCTGGCAGTGATGTTTTGCGCGGCTGATCTCTATTCTGCGGCCGGCCCAGTGGAGCAGTGGGGCAGGCTGCAGGTCAAAGGTGTGCAGCTGTGCTCAGACCAGGGCGATCCTGTGCAGCTGCGGGGCGTGTCCAGCCACGGCCTGCAGTGGTTCGGACAATTCATGACCGACAAGGCCCTGGATTTTGCCTGCTCCGGTATGGGAGCTGACCTGTTCCGCATTGCCATGTATGTGGAAGAGGGCGGGTATGTTACCAACCCGGCCGGGTTTACCGCGCGGGTCAACAAACTTGTGGACATGTGCGAAAAGCGCGGGATTTACTGCATCATTGACTGGCACATCCTGGCTGACGGCGATCCCAACAAGAACATCTCTCACGCCCGCACCTTCTGGAAGGCCATGGCCAAGGCGCACGCCGGCAAGAAGCATGTGCTCTACGAGATCTGCAACGAGCCCAACGGGTCAGGTGCGACCTGGGACAGGATCAAGACATATGCGGACGACATCATCGGCAACTGTATCAAGCCATATGACCCGGCCACTGTGGTGATCGTCGGCACTCCGAACTGGTCCTCCCAGCTCGGGCCCGTGACACAGAATCCGCTGCAATTCACGAATGTGATGTACACCTTTCATTTTTACGCAGGAACGCATACGGACACTGCTCCTCTTGCACAGTATCTAAATAAAATCCCGGTGTTCTGCACTGAGTGGGGCCCGACCGACGCAGACGGCGATGGCGGCGAGAATTACGGCGTGGCCGACAAGTACATGGAACTCATGGCCGGGAAGAATTCATCCGGACAGCTGGTCAGCTGGGCTTCCTGGTCGTACTGCGACGATTTCCGCTCGTCCTCGCACTTGAAAAAGGGCTCCTGCGCAGCCGGGCTCTATGATCTCAGCCGTCTGACAGCTGCCGGGAACTACACGATGGACCAGATCCAGAGCGGAGTCAGCCCTTCGCCGCCCCCGGGTCCCATCCCCGATCCTGCGCCGAATCCGCCCGATCCGTCGCCTGTGCCCGATAATCCGCCTTTTCCATGGCCTTTCCCTTGGTCGTTTCCATGGTTTGCCGTCAGACCCTGACGGGGACCATGATCTTGACATCGTGGTGCACGGGGACGGAGACCCCAATATTTATCTGATTGAGCAAACTGCGAAAGGCGTTTTCACTACGGTGATTCTGTTGACTGAAATGCCTCAGGGAGGGGTCGCTGCCAGTGATCTGGATGGGGACGGGTATGACGAAATCGTGGTCACCAGTTACGAAAAAAACCGATTGGGTGTAATCGACCATCGCTGAAGCCTGATCTGTTCAGCGTAACGCGCGAAAGCGGTTATGCGGCTAAAGGGGGAGATTGGGGACAGACAAAAGAGGCTGCCAGGAACCCGGCAGCCTCAAAACTCGAAACCCGGTTGTTATTCAGTAACCGGATTGTCGCTTTCTTCCTCGCTGATGTCATAGGTTCTTCCACAGTCGTTCCAATTTCCCCAGAATATCCAGAGAAATTTCCTGGCGCGCTGCAGCCGGAACCAGACCTTGACCTTCTGGAATTTCTGGCTGCTTTCCATGGCCACGTTTTTCTGGAAAGTCACATTGTATTCGCACACCGGTTTGGTTTCACCGTCGACATTGATTTCAAAGGGTTTGCCGATGGCTTCCAGCACTGCCTGGCCGGCCAGTTTGGCCACCATGCTTGAGTCCAGCGTCATCCTCCTGGTGGTACCCTTTTCAATGGTTTCACTGATTTTCTTCCAGTACACGGAAAGCACTTTGCTTGACAGCTGCCTGGTCCTTCGGTAGCGGTAACCAAAGGGACCGTCTTCGGAACAGCCGTATCCTGGGAAATACTCTCGGGAGTTCAGGCTGCGGCTCTTCTGATACTCGACAATGTCGTCGACCACAAGGTTGAATGGATCACGCAACTCCGGCGCTGATTGTACATGCAGGTTGTACAGCCTGACCAACTCTTTGTATTCGGTCAGATCCGAACTCTTCATCTTCCGGATCACGCTGTGCGAAATCTTTGCAGCCTGGTCCTTGACAGGTCTGATGACAGTATCAATGTCTTCCACTGAAATAGAATCATGCTCAGCTTTCCGGTAGAGCGTTTCCATGCCTGTGTAATACTCCCGGGCCAGCGTGAACAGGGAATACTCCACATCCCTGATTCCAGCAGACGCACCGGTCGTGATCAGCAGCAGGCACACGGCGGGAAGCAATTTTCTCATGGTTTGTTCTCCTTTTCCTTCTTGTTCGTTTACCCGGGTTATGCCAATTTTCCCCTGTTGGCATGCATGTTTCAAGGAACAATGTGTTTCAATGCCAAGGCAGTATGTTTCAGCCCGGAATGGAATCTGGTTCCCTTCGGGGAGAACCCTGTGTGGATTATTGAATGCACAGATTAAGAAAAAATGCGCCCTGAAAGGGCGCATGAAGAGTGGCAGCAAACTTAGAAAATCAGGAAACAGTTGCCTGATCAGTCACAGGCAGGTTGCTTTCCTCTTCGATCATGTCATAGGTCTGTCCGCAGTCTTTCCACGATCCCCAGAACGGCCAGACTTTCTTGGCACGCTGCAACTGGAACCAGACTTTGACGGTCTGAAACTTCCTGTTACAGGCAGTAGTAGTGTTTTTCTTGGTGGTAACCTCGTATTCACAGACCATTTTCATTTCTCCGTCCACTTTGATTTCGAATGGTACTCCGACAGCTGTCAGCAGGGCAGTCGGATCGAAACTCGCGGCAAGCTTCACATCCAGGGTCAATCTTTTGGTTTTTCCTTCCTCAATGGTCTGATCGATTTTTTTCCAGAAAACGGCAACGATCTCCCTGGACAGCTCCCTGGTTTTTCTGTACTTGTAGCCATAAGGCCCGTCTTCGGAATAGCCGTATCCGGGAAAATAGGTGCGGCCCGGACCTTCTGCAGCCTGTCTGTATTCCACGATGTTTTCAACTGCCAGATTGAAGGGTTCTCTGAGTTCCGGGGCCTGCCCGATATGGCTGTTGTACAATTCGACCAGGGCGTTAAAAGAGTTCTGATCCCCTTGCTTCAGGTCGCCGATGACAGCTCCGGAAACGCTTTCAGCCTTTTTTCGCAGCGGTTCGAGCACCGCATCAATGTCTTCGACAGTGACCGTATCCTGCTCGGCTTTCCGATACAGAGTCTCCATCCCGGAATAGTAGTTCCTGGCCAGGTCAAAGAGAGAGAGTTCCATTTCGTGTTTGCCGGTTGCCGCTGATAATGAAAGTACTCCGAGCATGATCGCCGCCAGTGCCGTCTTCTTCATACTGCGCCTCCTGTACTTGTTTTCCCCTGTGAGGATTGAGCCAATTCTGGCCCGGAACAGGGTCAGGCACAAGGAACAATGTGCTTCAATGCAGCGGGAAGGATGTTTCAATCCGGGCGATGCCGGGCGGAGGTTATTGAGCTTTCAGTCCATAAAGAATATCGATTTAGGAAACATTTCCTTAGGTACATGGGGTTCCTCGGGTATGCTTTATGGACCAAAAGATCAATAATGTTCCTGTGGGAGAATGACGCAGAACCGGCATTGATCGTTGAAGCGATAGGCGCTGGATTCCGTGCCCTGGGTGATAAAGCGGTTGAGATTTTCCTTGTCCAGCATGGTCCGCAGGCGCGAAAGCGTCATCCTGAAAGTGCTGGCGTCAGATTCCGGGCTGTAGGAGCGGTCCCAGACTGCCTTGAAGATCTCTCTGGTCTTCAGCTCGGTACCTGGGCTTGAGCAGAAGCACCGCAGAAGCGGCGCCAGGGTTCTTTTCCCGAAAAAGTCCTTCTCCTGTCCGTCAATGAACAGCTTTTTCCCGGCGAAATCGATGAAAATCTCGAATTGATCGCAACCGGAAACTGCATGTTTGTAAACGGCAGCGTTCGCATGTTTTCTGCCCTGGCTGGAGATTATCTCATAGATTTCATTGCTGCAGGGGCCGACATTTTCCAGATACCATGAAAGGGAAGCATCGATGAACGCAGCATGCTCACGGGCGACATGCCCAAGTATCTCCTGATAACAGCTAAGGGCTGAACGGCTTTTTTCTTGATGGCCCTGGCATTTCCAGCACAGGTGTTCGAAAAAGGCAGCCATGGCCAGCGAACGATTCTGCCTGCTTTTTACCGCATCATCCCGGCATGAATTGATCACGGCTCCGGCCTCCTCGATTCTTCCTGTCAGAAGCAGAAATCCCGTGTACCACAGGCGTATTTCAATCAGATACGGCAGATTCCAGAACTTGGAATCGATCTGCAATGACTTCTGAAATTCGTTTTCAGCTTCGTCAAAATTGCCCTGCAGAGTGCTGATCCGGGCCGTGTGGCCGTGAAGGATTGAAACCTGAAGCGCATTTTCGCATCGTTCAGCCAGCACAAGGCTTTCCCTGGCTTCCTTGATGGCGAGTTCATAGTTTTCCAGCATGAGATGAGCGCTGCTTTGAAGGAACTTGATCAGGGACAGGTTTTCCTGGTCGGATTGTTCCCTGACGATTCTCAGCGGTTCAAGGGACAGGGACAGAGCCTCTTCTGCATGACCGGAGATCATCTGCAGGTATGCCAGATTGATCATGCAGGTTGTCAGCCGCTTCCAGTTTTTCAGTTCCTTGTGGATGTGGAGTTCCTGCTCCACATACTTCCTGATCAGGGGAACATCGGCACTGGTGTAATGGATTTTGGTCATGAGATAGAAGTACTCCGCTTTGATCATCGGTGGGAGTGTATCTGATTTCGGTTTCAGAGCAGCAGCACAATTCGCAGCCTCATCAAGCCTGGAAAGATAAACCAGGCTGTGGGCCTTGCGGCAGGTCAGGGAGGCAGCGGTTTCGACCGTAAAATTCTGCAGAAAAAGGCCGTCGACTAAGTCGATCACTTCCTGGTGACGGTTCCGGCAGAACAGGAGCAGGGTCCGGGCGTCAGCCGCCAGTGGCGCCGGAAGATCCGTGATTAAGGCTTCAGCATCGGTAAATTTTTTCCTGCGGATCAGGATCGAGCATTTGAGGAACACAAGCTGAGGATCGGTTGTCTCTCTGGAGTGCGACAAGGCGTGATCGATCAGGTTCTCTACAGTGACGACTTCAGATCCTAAATGATGCAGCCTGGAAGCCAGGGTAGTCAGGGATGAAACCGCCGAATGCCCGTCGCCGCATTCCATGAAATGGTAATAGGCTTCGCAGATGGATTCAGGATCCGAGCCTTTCCCGGCTAAGGCCATGGCGATCTGACGGTGAATTTCCTTTTTCCGGTCATCGGAGAGTTTTGTGGCTACAAACCCTGTGAGCAGGTCTTGCAGGCGGAATCCTGATGAATCCGACTCGATCAGATGCCTGTCGGACAGGTAGACGAGGGGTGCGGTTGAATCTCCATGAAGCAGCGTGTCGAGAATGTCCCTGGGAGCCGGGATACGCATCAGGGAAAGAATTTCCAGCACACGCAGGGTTGTGTCGTCCAGTTCCTTGAGAAAGGACGGGAACAGGTACTTCTCGATCAGGCCGGGAATGTCATCGGGTTCCCTGTCCAGGCTGAAGGTTCTCCCTGAGACGATCAGGCCGGTGAGCAGCTTCAGGGAATAGGGATGGCCGCACAGTTTGGCCGCCATGTTTCGGGCTAAGTGTTCAAGGCTGTTGATGCCGTGAAAACGGAGCAGACTTGCCGCCAACTCCGAAGCTGCCTGGTCTGAGAGACCTCTCAGACTGAGCTGAAAGATATCAGCCCGTTCAGCAGGGGGGAGATCAGGCTTTCTGCGGGAAATCACCACCAGGCTGCCGGTTTTCAGTTTCCTGCGGCAGCTGACTATGAAACCGATGGTTTCCGGGTTTTCCAGCAGATGGAAATCATCGATGAACACGGCAGCTGAGGCGTCTTCTATCGCTTCGGCCGCCACTTCGAACGACCTGGATTCGGACAGGGAATACTTCTGCCTGCCGCTCACCCTGGACAGGCCGTGCATCAGGCTGTCCAGCAGGTCGGCATTCTTCCATCCGGGACGGCATTCCAGCCAGAGCACGATGTTTCCGGGTGAGTCCTGTTGTTCCAGCTCGGAAGCTAAGGCGCAGGCCAGGGCTGTTTTGCCGATGCCGGGCATGCCGGCGATGATCAGCACACTGCTGACAGCGAGTTTTTCCTGCAACTGCGCCAGTTCCTGATCGCGGCCGGTGAAACCGATGGGTGGGGTAATTTTTTTCATCCCAACCATGATAAGCCAAATGGTCTGAAGATTCAAAATTGAAACTTCGCTTCTGCGGATTGAAACACATTGTTCCTTGAATCATCGGCTGTCCTGAAAAAGAATTGCTTTGAACCGGATCGAAAATTAACAATCAGGAGGCAGTATGAGGAATCAGCAGTATCTGTTTCTGGCTGTTGTGTTTTTTCTGGCGTCACTATGCAGTGCGGAAAATCCTTTCGGCAGCTTCCAGATCGGGTGCAATGTGGCCTGGTTTGAAGGTGCATATGACCATGATTTCGGCGTCAACCCCCTTCATCCGGACTGGGGGGTGAGCTTTGACGCGGGCAAGTACCGACAGACGCTTGACGGACTGGCGGAAAAAGGCGCCAAGCTGTTGCGTGTGTGGGCCTTTGAAGAGGAAGAGGGCTGGACTCTGGACGGTGATGCAATCGCCGGCCTGGACCAGGATTTTTC
>JAQTRI010000415.1 GCA_028711905.1 Candidatus Wallbacteria bacterium
GTATCTTGAAAAGATCCAGTCCTTTTTTGGCTCTCAAAGCGGCAATGTTGCCGGAAACCACATATTTTGCTCCGAATTTCTCGGCGATGTGTTCCAGATTAACCGGATTTTCCTGAAAATCGTAAAGCATGTTATTTTCACCGAGATAAAGCATGATTTCATCAAACGGACATACTTTCATGGAGCAGTTTTCAGTGAAAAAGGAAATCACATTGCGCATGATCTGGTCTGTGGCAACTTTTCTTTTTGATTCATTGATAAAAGGCATGACAATAATGTCATACTGAAAACGGCGGGCAGAGTTCAGTGGCACAAAGGGGAGTTTGGACTGCGGAGGCGGAGGTGCTTCCGGTCTGGAAAGGATTTCAGCTTCAGCTGTAGTCATGGACAATTCTTTGATAATTTCCAGCTTTGCGGCGTTGTAATCTTTTTCGTCGATTACTTTCTGCTCGTAAAGGTCCCGAATCAGCTTAAGCCTCTCGGCTCCGGTCATGGACGGCTCGCAATAAACAGCAATGGCAAACAGAAACATCAGCAGTGAAACTAATTTAAACATTCATCCTCCTTGACGGAAGAACTGCCGCCTTCCCTGGCAGACATAAATGATTTGCGGTCTTTCATTGAAACATTATAGCATTGAATAAAAAAGCGACAAATTACAAACTCAAGTGATTACTTACAAAGCTTGAGGCACGGGAGGCTGCTTTGAAAATTCAGTTCAAACTCCCAGACATTTCCTTTGGGATTGTTGATTCTGGTAGCTCTGACGAGCATGGGACTGACAATTCCCCCGACTGTCGGAAGATAATCGAGAAACCGGCTGAGATTTGTGATGCTGGCAGCATCGGAAACCGCAGTCAGGAGGTATCTGCCATCAGGGAGAGGCTGAAGGGTTTTTGTGATAATGCCATGGGTTTTGGCAGCGGAGGCGAAAAACTCGTCCAGACTTTTGAAATCAGACTGACTGAGGGAATCCGCCGGCCTGACTGTGTGTGCTCCTGTTTCAGCTGAAAGCGGAATGTTTACAAGAATCTCTTTGAGCACTGTGTCCTGATTGATGTCAATGGTTCTGGTAATGGTTAGAAAGCCGGGGCAGAGAATTTCCATCCTGTGCTTTCCAGGGGTCAGTCTTGCATTTTTAACCGGGCTCTTTCCAAGAGGAGCGGAGTCGACAAAGATTTCAGCCCCAGGGGGTTCGGTCAGAAATGTGACAGAACAGTGGCTGCCGCATCCGGCTGCAGGAGAAAGCACTATGCCAAGAGCCAGAGCTATGAAACACATGCGGAATACGCTCATTGTCCTATTTCCTCTCAGTCTTTCATCGCGGAGAGCACGAGCTGTGTTTCTTCAGCCCCCCGCCTGTCTCCGATCTCATTCCTGATATGAAGCGCACGCTCAAGCTGCTCGCGCGCCTGCTGCATCATTCCCTTGTCGCGATAAACCAGTCCCATGTTATGCAGGGTGTAAGCGGCGGCCCAGATATCCCCCCCATCTTCCTTGATGTCCAGTGATTCCTGAAAGTATTCCAGAGCGGTGTCAAGCTCGCCTTTGAGGTAGAACGACTCGCCGATATTGTTGAGGGCGTAAGCGACTGCGACTTCATCCCCAATTTCGGTGTAGATATCAATGGCCAGCTCAAAATATTCCTGCGCTTTGGCAAAGGATTTTCTGCGCAGGTAGTTCATGCCGAGATTGTTGTATGAATGGGCAATACCCAGTCTGTTGCCGATTCTCTCATGGATGGCGAGGGATTTCTGATAATATTCGAAAGACAGCTGAAGTTCGTTTTTTTCAGTGTAGATCAGACCGATATTGTTGGTGCTTCTAGCTATGCCGTCCTGATCCGCGCAATTTTCATAGATTTCCATGGCCCGGCGATAGTAATCGAGAGCCAGATCGTAATCGCAGAGATGGTGATGACAGAGACCGATAGAATTGAAACAGCGTGCTGTTCCCTTTTCGTCCCCGAGACGGCGATTCAGTTCCAGGGCTTCGCCGAAATAGCCCAGTGCTTTTTTATAAAGCCCGGTGTGCCAGGCAAAGGAACCCCGGCTTTCCAGAATCTTTTCCTTAGTGTAGTCGCTGTCCTTGAGGGAGCGGCTGTTTTTTCGGAAGAGATCTTCGGTCTTGAGAAGCTGCTGTTCCCAGGATTCGAGGTCGTTCATGCACTGATAGGAGTGAATTTTCTTCAGAAAGATTTTGATCATGTTGATTTCTTTGAATTTGCGGATATCCAGAAAATAGTCCAGAATCGCGAGCGCTTCAGAACCCCTGCCGGTTATCTCCAGGCTGGATGTGAATGTTTCCAGGTAGTCAACAAGCTCATCCTCTTCCAGCATGTTGGGCTGTTCTTTCAGGTACGGCAGGGCATTGCAAAAACAACCGGATGCCTCTTCCAGTCGAAAATTCAGAAAGGCCGATTTGCCGGCGAGGAGCGCAAATTGGACCATTTTGCCGATGTCCTGGGACTTGTCGTAATGATGGCAGAGTGCAGCGTAAAGGTCAGAGGGGTTTTTCTTTTCGGTCTGCAGCCAGCAGAGGCGGGATTCCAGCCACTCGGCCATGCGTCGGTGCAGCTTGCTGCGCTGTATTCCGGTAAGCTTGCTGTACAGGATGTCGCGGACGATCTCGTGAGAAAAAACAAAGCATCCGGAATCTTCACCGTCTTTACCTGCGGCAGGAAAAATGATTTCCTCTTCAAGGGCTTTTTCCGTGGCTGCGAGAACATCTGATGAGTTTTCCAGGGAAGACAGTTCTTCCGCGGTGAATCTTTTGCCGATGACAGAGGCTTTTTTCAAAACTCTGAGCACATCAGGCTCCATGTTTTCAAGCCTGGACTGGATCAGGACCTCGATGGAAGTCGGGATATCGCTGGTTTTAAAGCCTGTCGCATCAATTGTGAAGTGACCATGGACTTCACTGATGATGTTCTGCTCATGCAGTGATATGAGAATTTCCTCGATGTAAAAGGGATTGCCGCTGGAAATAGCGAAGATTTTATCCAGAAACGCCTCTGGAGGTGAGGCTGTGCCCAGCAAGTGCCCGATCATGGATCTGACCTGTTCCCTGGTCAGGGGTTTGAGTGTGAGTTCAGTCAGCTTGTGAGGAGGAAATGAAAGCTGGCGGCTGCGGATTTCGGGCCTGGCCGTGACTAAGAAGAATAATCTGCCCTTGCACCAGCGCAGAAGATGTGTGATCAGATTGATCGATCCTTCATCCGCGTAATGGAGATTTTCCACGACCAGAATGTAGGGCTTTTCTCTGGTAAGTGCGTTGAAATAATCCTCAAAAGCCTTGAATACCAGCCAGGCAAGTTCGCGCGGGTTCTGCTTCAGATTTGCGATGAAATCGCTTTCCTGATAATCGAAACCGAGCAGACAAGAAACCGCTTTGGCGTATTGATCGATCTTTTCTGCAGGTGTGTCCTTGAGGACTTTGGAAAAATAGAGAAAAACCCGTTCTTCAAGGCCTTCTTTGATCCTGCTGAGGAGAAACACCTTAAAAACATGGTAATCGTCTGTGATGGCCGAATTGAAAAATGATCTGGCCAGGTGGATTATGCGGTCGGATTTGTGCCAGTATTGCTCGAATTCCTGCACCAGG
>JAQTRI010000416.1 GCA_028711905.1 Candidatus Wallbacteria bacterium
TGGGATGATGGCTGGTGCATGGTCAGAGACAACAACAGCGGCCTGGTCTGGGAAGTGAAATCTCCGGTTCCTGACGATCTCAACTATTTCGAGGACCGCTATACATGGCAGGAATCCTGCGATGCATACATCACTGCGCTTAATGACTCTGAATACGGCGGTTTTACGGACTGGCGGCTGCCCAACCGCGAGGAACTGCGCAGCATCGCTGATTACAGCGGAATCATCCCGGCAGTGGACCGGGCGTATTTTCCGGGATGCCTGCCTGAATTTTACTGGTCAGGAGATTCATACAGAGATAAAGACTTCGCCTGGGGCATCTACTTCGCTTATGGCTGCGCCATCTGCTATCTGAAGGAAATCAGGTACTGCGTGATGGCTGTCAGGGGTGGGCACAACCCATCTTTCGGGGACATGAAGAAATACTCCTTCCAGGATAATAACAACGGCACTGTCACTGACCTGAACACAGGACTGATGTGGAAAAAGGACGAGAGTCCAGAGCTTGACACGATTGAAACTCTCAAGTACTGCGCAGAACTGGATCTGGCCGGTCATAAAGACTGGCGCCTGCCTTCCATCAAAGAGATCGCCACACTGATCGACCTCAATTTTCCCGGATCAGCCTGGTTCGACAAGCGCTTTTTCCCGGATGTCAAGACCAAACCCCTGGGCTTCTACTCCGCTTCCACGACATACGGCTCATCTTTCGGCTGGGGTGTGAACTTCCAGTTCGGTTACGACGGATATTATGCGAGCAAAAAAACCGGCAAGTACTGCTTCAGGCCTGTCAGAAGGGTGAAGTGAAAGATATGGCCAGAATATTGTCGGTAGTCATCGCATTACTTCTCTTCACCTCTCTGCATGCCGCGGAATACAAATTTTCCGGCGGAGCGCTTACTCTGATGCGCAACGATTATTCCGTGGAGCGCTCATTCAATTACAATACCCGTATCCAGAAGAAGACGACTAAGGAAAACTTCAGTACTGTGGACTGGTACTGGATGGACGCGGACGCTAAAGTCACGAGCGATCTTTCCTTCTCTTTCAGGCTCTGCAACATGACAGCCTCCAAGCTCAACAGCCTTAACCTGAACGAAACGCAGCAGGATGTTGAATGGCTGTCCTTTCAATACGGGTACATACAGTGCCTGGAAAAGAACAGAACCTACAGGCTCGGGCTCGTGCCTGTAGACCGCAACGCTGAGCCCCTGGAAGTGCATTTCACTCCACAGAAAACATCGTGGACTTCATTCTGGAATTCCACTCTCGGGTCAGTCCGGGGCGGAGCGATTCACTGGAAGCAGATCAACAAGTGCGCCAGTAATGAGGTGCAGCCTGCATTCAATATCGATGCCAGCTTTGTTGTTTCCGTCAACAACGATGGAGCAGGCACCACAGTCATTCAGCAAGCCCTGACCAGCGAGGTGCGAATCGAAGACAGGGACAGCCTGGATTTCATCGTCAGTTTTCCCATGACAAGAAAACAACTCTCCCTCACCCCGGTTCTGGCGCTGCGCACTAAAGAAGATGGTGCCAGACCGGACGACGGCAAGGGAGACACGCGTTTCAGTTACGGCCTGACTGGCCAGAAAAAGTACTCCAGTAAACTGACGGTTCCCTTTGGCATCGGATTCACTTCTTTTGACAATGACAGGACCAGGTTTGTCAAGGGACATGCCAGGCAGGACAATGAGTCCATGTATGTGAGAATCTCGCCGAATTATGCCGTCGGCAAAGGCCGCCTGGTGTGTGAACTGAAGTATTCCACTTTTGAGGATCATTCCAAGGCCGCAACAGTCACACACAAGTATCCTTCGGTGGATGTCAAATACATCTCCAGATTCAAGGAAAAGCTGGTGACTCTCGCTCCCAGGGTGCGTTTTTTCGGAGAATATTACAAAGATCCCAACACCAATGTGAAGTATTCCAAAATCCGCTTCTGTCCGGAAGTTGTATTTTTTTTATCTTTTTAGGAGGACTGATGCATCTGACAATCACAGGAACAACTCTCAAAGGAATGCGCGGTGAAAGCGCTGTCATCGATTTCAATCTCTCGTGGTGCGAGGCCTGGAAAAACAGCGTCAACTGCGATGGAGTATGGGTATTCGCCAAATACAAAGACAGTGACGGAGCGTGGAAACACGCTGATCTTGCGGCATCCAGCTCAGGGCCTTTCGATTATACCGATAAAACCGCATCCGGTTTTTCCAGGGGCAGCGAGGCCAAAGGGACTGCCACAGGCACTTGGGTTCCTGAACACAAAAAAGGGATGTTCGTCTTCCGCACTCAGGGCGAGGGTGATGTCAGCCTGCAAGGCGTACAGATGCTTTGGGATACCAGAGAGTGCCGGATCACGGAAAAAAACCTTTCTGAGCTGCAGGTGGATGTTTTCGGGATCGAGATGGTTTACATTCCTCAGGACAAGCATTTTGTGGGTGATCCAATGGGTCCGAACGGTCCCAAAAACTGCCTGCACAGGTATCCGGACCAGGGCGCTTTCCTGATCGAATCAGAGGATGAACTGAGGCTCGCTGAAGAAAAAGACTGCCTGTTCTGCAAAACAGACAATGACCGCAGCAGAGACACTGTTCCCTTCTCCATACCCGGAGCTTATCCCAAGGGTTTCGCTCCCTTCTGGTATATGAAATACGGGCTGTCCTCGCGCCAGTACACTGATTTTCTGAATCTGCTGACACGCAAACAGCAGCAGGGACGGGTGCTTTCAGATATCAGCACCGATGAAATCAAAAATTACCATGTCATGACCAATACAGCGGATGAATCACTGCGCCAGACTATCGTGTGCGCAAGGCGCGGCAACGGCACTGACCAGCCTGTGAAATTTTTCACATATGCTCCAGAGCGGGCGTGCAATGCCATCAAATGGGGAGATGTGGCTGCTTTCGCGGCCTGGGCCGGCCTGCGCCCGGTGACTGAACTGGAGTTTGAAAAGGCCTGCCGTGGCCCTCTTCCGGCTGTGCCGTCTGAATGCGCCTGGGGATCGACAGAGATCGGCCGGGTCGATACATTCGAGGGCTGCGATGGCAGTGGCCATGAGATCAAGGTTCCCACTACCGGCATCGTTAACTGCTGTTTTGGTGGAGGCATAGCTCCTTTTGACGCGGCGGCAGGTAAAACCGAGCCTGAAAACCCGGGATTTGAAGGTCCTGTCAGTATCGGGCTGTTCTCTAAGACAAGACACGAGGGAGTCCCGAAGCGGATCAATGACGGAGCCTCTTACTATGGTGTGATGGAGCTGTCAGGCAACCTCTGGGAACCGTGCGTGACACTGGGACACCCGGCAGGCCGGGCCTTTGTGCCTGAGCACGGGAACGGCGCGCTTGACGAAAACGGTGATGCTCAGGTTGCCGGATGGCCGAAACCGGACGGTGCAGGCGCAGGGGTTCGTGGCGGTGTTTATCGCAGCCCTGCCCAGTCTTTTGTGGCTGTGGCTCTGAGATTCGCTGCAGCGCATACCAAGGCGGAACGGCGGTTCAATGGCGGACTGAGAGTGGGTTTTTAGATAAAACCAATGATGATCGCATTCACAGGGGCGCATTACTTTGCCGCAGGCAAAGTAATACGCCCCTA
>JAQTRI010000417.1 GCA_028711905.1 Candidatus Wallbacteria bacterium
AGCAGGACTTGTGTATACGCCGCCGAGTATGTTGCCGCCTCCGGATTTGATCGACCAGGTGAGTGTCTTTGAGATCAGACTGCCGTCATTGAACAGCACTTCTGCAGTCGCACGCAGTGTATAGGCCTCGTTGGTGGCAAGGCTGGTCAGGGTATACGGCAGTTCGATGTCCACAGGGGTGTTAAGGGCTGTGGCTGCAGAGTACCAGACATCGTTCATTGAACCAGTGCTGTTGCCTCCTCCGATTACCCACATTTTATGATCCATGACTATGCTGGATTGCTGCCATCTGGCTGAAAATGAGGCATTTGTGGTAACCTGAGTCCAATTGATTCCATCGCTGGAGTACCAGCAATCATTTTTATAAGTGGGACTGGAACCATAGCCACCGATGACCCACATCTTATTGTCAAAAACTATGCTGGAATGGCAGTATCGTGTAGAAAAAGCCGCACTTGCAGTGACTTGGGTCCAATTAATTCCATCACTTGAATACCAAACATCATTTTTATTTCCGCCATCAGTCCCACCAATCACCCACATTTTGTTGTCATAAACAAGGCTGGTATGACCTTCCCGAGCAGAAAAAGCCGCGCTTGCAGTGGCCTGGTTCCAAGTGATTCCATCACTTGAATACCAAACATTGTTCATTTTTGCCCCGTCCATGCTGCCGCCAATAACCCACATCTTATTATCATAAACAAGGCTGGTGTGGTCAGACCGTCTTGGGAATGCAGCATTTTCTATTGCTTGAACCCAATTGATACCATCATCAGAATACCAGACATCGTTCCTAGAACCATTCGAAAATCCGCCAATCACCCACATTTTGTTGTCAAAAACAAAGCTTTTATGATTTACTCGAACGGAAAAAGCTGCGCTGGCCGTGATTTGGGACCAGATGATTCCGTCACCGGAACACCAGACATCATTTTTATAATCCGTCTCAGTAAATCCACCTATCACCCACATTTTATTATCAAAATCAAGGCTAGTATGAGTTCTTCTGGCACTAAATCCCGCGCTCTCCGTGGCCCTGATCCACTCCGATAAATGCAACGTCAGCTTGCGGTTGACTGTAGTTGCGCCCTCAGTGTAGCCGGCAGTGATTTCCACTGTGCCGGTGGTCGCTCCCCTGGTGTAGACATTAGCTGCAATGTTGCCGTCGCCTGAGGTAATGGCCCAGGAGATGGGATGATCAGTAAAAGTGCCATCGTTATATTGAATTTCTGCTGTGGATTGCAGAACATAAGTAGCCGTTACAAGATCGACTTCAGTCGTGTTCAGCCCGATGTCCACAGGGGTATTGGCTGCTGTGGCTACGGAGTACCAGATGTCGTTCATGTTCGTGCCTGAAGACATACCGCCAAGTACCCACATCCGGTTGTTGAAAATTACTTGTTCCTGAGAATGGCGCAGAGAATATTCCGCACTGCCGGTGAGCCGTGTCCATACAGCACCATCTGAGGAATACCACACATCGTTTTTATATTCACCGTCAAAACCGCTGTTAACCCATAATTCATTGTTAAATACAAGGCCGGAAAGATTGGCGCGTGCTGTAAACCCAGCGCCGGCAGTCGCTTGCACCCAGCTGATGCCGTCAGAGGAATACCAGGCATCATTGAAATGAGAGCTTGTATAACCGTCCCCACCGCCAATAATCCACATTTTGTTGTCCATTACTACGCAGGCGTTTGAGTACCGTGCAGTAAAAGCGGCATTGGGGGTAGCCCGCGTCCAGGCAACGCCGTCATAAGACCACCAGACGTCATTCAGGGCTGAAAAAGGCCCGTTTCCACCGATCACCCACATCCGGTTGTCATACACCAGGCTGGTATGCCAGTATCTGGGAGTAAAGGCGGCGTTAGCTGTGGCCTGGGTCCAGTTGATCCCATCCGATGAATACCAGACATCATTGCCTTTGCCGCCGCTAGATCTAAATCCGCCAATCACCCACATCCGGTTGTCGTATACCAGGCTGGTATGACCATATCGCGGTAAGAAACCCGCTCCTGCAGAGACCTCATCCCAGTTAATACCGTCACTCGAAGACCAGACATCGTTGTAATAGCCTACTCCATTGGCATATCCGCCGATGACCCACATCTTGTTGTTGAAAATTAGGCTGGTATGCGAATATCGAGCAAGCCAGGCTGCGCTATCCGTAGCCTGAATCCAGTCCCCCGCAGTAAAAGAAATCGTCACCGGAATACTCGTTGTGATCTCATGTCCGGCCTCAGTATAACCAATCTCGATCGTAGCATCACCTGTTGCGCCTGCTGCTGTGTAAACAGTTCCATTGAGCGTGCCGGGTCCGATCAGGGTATAAGTCACGCTGGAGGCTTCCACTGAGGTGCCATCGTTGTTGAAGATCATCTTGGAAATTTCGGCCAGCTCTACTGTGCCGCCGACAAGAGGCTTCAGTGTATTGGGCGCGGTTTCAATATACAGTGGTGTGGTTACTGCCGCGTCAAAACCCTCATGCCAGACATCATTACTGCCGCCGCCAAGCACCCACATTCTCTTGCCGAAAGTCGTGGCAGTATGGCTGTCTCTGGCTGAAAATCCCGTGTCTGCCGAGGCCTGGGTCCAGTTGCTGCCGTCTTCCGAATACCAGGCATCGCTGGTCTTCCCGGCCACAGTATCACCCGCGATAATCCACATCTTGCCGTCATAAACCAATCCCGCGCTCGCGGCCCTGCCCGAAAACGGCGCAGAGCCCGTGACCTGAGTCCAGGTGACCTCATTAGTGGAACACCACACATCATTCAGGTAACTGCTGCCGTCATAACCGCTGATCAACCAGGTCTTGTTGTCGTACACTAAACAGACACTGGCACGCCTGGGTGTATACTCCGCATCTTCAGCAGCCTGAACCCAGTTCGCTCCGTCTAAGGAATACCAGGCGTCATTCCTTTGAGCACCATCATCTCCGCCGATCACCCACATCCTGTTGTTGGAAACAAAGCTGGAATGCCAGTATCTGGGAGAAAAAGCGGCGTTGGCTGTGGCACAGGTCCAGGTGATTCCGTCCGGGGAAAACCAGACATCATTCCTGCGCGAACCGGCAAATCCGCCGATCACCCACATCTTGTTGTCAAAAACCAAACTGGTGTGCACATACCTGGCCGGGAACTCCGCATTGGCAACAGCACAGGTCCAAGTGCTGCCATTGTCCGAATACCAGACATCATTGCTCGGTCCGCCGCCGATCACCCACATCTTGTTCTTGAATACAATGCTGGACTGCCTGGTGCGTGGAGAAAAAGCCGCTGAAGCAGTGATCTGGATCCAGTCGGAAACATGGATCACCAATCTGCGGCTGACAGTCGCTGAATTTTCCGAATAACTGCCTTCCAGCTCAGCAACATCCCCAGCCCCTCTGGTGTACTTAGTGCCGACCACACTGCCACTGCCTGAGACCATGCTCCAGGATAAAGCCTTTTCTGCAAATGTGCCGTCATTGTACTGGACCTCGCCTGAAGGCAAGGTATATTCCATAGTGCCTACAGTGACTTCAGTGGTGAGAAGACTGATAGCCACCGGCATATTGTCTGCCGTGGCCCCCGAGTACCATGCGTCCTTGGCTT
>JAQTRI010000418.1 GCA_028711905.1 Candidatus Wallbacteria bacterium
GTTTTTTGGAAGACGCGTATCGCACACTCGCTGCCTGACCGCCGAGAACCTGTTCCGCTATGACAGTCAGTCCGGCCTTCTGTTCGCCGGCAAGTTTGCCGCTGATCGTACCCATCTGCAGGGTCGGCACCTGAGACGCCACAGTCGAGTCTGTTCCACCGCCGCCTCCGCCGCCGATGCAGCCTGAAATCGATAAAGCAATCAGAACAAAAAAGACTGACAGTATTTTTCCCCAGTTTCTTTTTTTCATGTTAATTTTTCCTTCCTGAAAATCAGTATATTTTACTGATCGAATCTCGCGTATATGATAACCCCTTTGCAGTCTAAATGCAAGCACGCGATTCCGGCCATCAATAAATAATATTCTGTCATTAAACTCTTTATGCTGCATGCAGATATTTCATACAGCCTGAGTCCCGCAAACCGGTTGACCGATTGATAAAACTTCAATACAGTATTGCGAACAGGCCTTCAACCCAATACAATTACCCCATGTCACTGAACCTGAAGAATGTCAGTCTGGTCTCTTTTTACACCATTCTTTCACGCCTGCTCGGTTTCGCCAGAGACATGTTCTTTACAGCTTACTTCGGCACATCCGCCATTTTTGAGGCCTTTATCGCAGCTTTCCAGATCCCCAACTTTTTCCGGCTGGTCTTAGGCGAAGGAGCCATGCATGGAGCCATCATCCCTGTATATACCGAAGTGCGCAAGCGCGATGGTGAAAAGGAAGCTCAGAAACTCGCCTCAGGCCTGATCTTTGTGCTGACCTTTATTTTTCTGGGATTGATCATTCTGGTCAATCTGTTTACCCCTCAGGTCGCGAAGATCTTTGTTCCCGGATTCAGCGAATCACCTCTGCAGTTCGCTTTCACTGTGCTTTTTCTGAAAATCATGTTCCCCTATCTCCTGTTCATCGGACTCGCAGCCCTGACTATGGCCTTTCTCAACACAGGCGGAAGATACGCTGTTCCAGCTTTTGCGCCGTGTCTCCTGAACATCGCGCACATCGTCTACATGCTCTTTATTCTTCGAATGATACCTGCCGAAATGCTGAAATGGACCATGCTGGCCTTTACTGTGATCATAGGCGGCGCAATGCAGCTGTTTCTACAGTACTACTGGTACCGCCGATGCGGATTCCGTCTCCTCCCGGTCATCTGGCACCCGGAAATGACAAAGATTCTCAAACTGTTCATACCCACGGCACTGATCTTTGGCACTGCCCAGTTCAACCTGCTCATCAGCCGCGCCATTGCCTCTTTCCTGCCAACAGGCAGTATAACTTATCTGTATTACGCCAATCGTGTCCTGCAACTGCCGCTTGGCATCTTCAGCATCGCTATCGTCACCGTCAGCCTGCCGTCTTTTTCCGAAGCTTCGATCGCTTCAGGTAAAGACGACATAGTCAAGCGCCTGCGAGGTTCTCTGCTTCTCATCCTCTACCTGATTATCCCAGCCACACTTGTACTGTACATTCTGCCTCTGGACATCATATCTTTCATTTTCGAACGGGGGAGGTTCGATCACGCTTCAGCAGTCAGCACAGCCGGAGCTCTCAAATACTATGCTGCCGGACTGTTCTTCTTTTCAGTCAATCGTCTGCTGCAGTCCGTGTATTATGCGTATAAGAATACCTCTACACCACTTTCCATCGCTATTTTCACCCTGATTTTCAATGTTGCCTTGAACCTGTCTCTGATGATCTCAATGAAGCACTGTGGGCTGGCCTTAGCCAATTCCCTGGCCGGCGCTTTCCAGTGTCTGCTTTTGTGCTGTTTCCTCCACAGGCTGCTGCCGGCAGGCAGAGTATTATCAGGCCTGAAGCCATTTCTTCCGTCCCTTGTTCTCGCCAATTTCGTGCTGGTCCTGATCCTCAAGTATGCCGGAGTTTACGCCAGTGGTTTGGCAAATCACTGGAGATTGATTATAATACTCTCTCTGGGCGGGTGCGGTTATCTGGCGGCCGGCCATTTCACCGGCCTGATCAGAGGCATCAGGAAATGTATCGGAGAGTGCGGTAGATGAAAGAACTTGTTAGAAATTTCTGTATCGTGGCCCATATCGATCATGGAAAATCAACTCTGGCAGACAGACTTCTGGAAATAACCAACTCGGTGCCGGCGCGCGAAAGACGCGAACAATACTTGGACAGCATGGATCTCGAACGGGAAAAAGGCATCACGATCAAGGCGTCTGCCATCACCATGTTCTATAAATCAGTTGATGGCCGGGAATTCAAGCTGAACATGATCGACACTCCAGGTCATGTGGATTTTTATTACGAGGTATCCAGAGCTATTGCGGCCTGTGAGGGGGCCCTGCTGGTAGTCGATGCCACCCAGGGGGTTGAGGCTCAGACCCTTGCCAACGCTTACCTTGCCATTGAGCACAGTCTGGAGATCATACCTGTAATCAATAAAATCGATCTGGCCTCGGCTGATATCGAACGAACAAAAGAAGATGTGGAAAATGTCATAGGTATCGATGCAAGTGAAGCGCCTCTGATCAGCGCCAAGACCGGACAGAATGTCGCGCAGATACTGGAAGAAATCATCCGGTTGATCCCTCCTCCCCCGGGTGACCCGCAAAAGCCTTTAAAAGCATTGATTTTCGATGCCCAGTACGACAACTACCGCGGAGTAATTACCTATGTCAAAATCCAGGATGGATGTGTAAAATCAGGCGACAGGATCCTGTTTATGCAGTCAGACAAATCGTTTGAAGTCACTGAAGTCGGCATTTTCAACCCTGGATTCAAACCTGTGGACCAGCTCTCAGCCGGTGATGTCGGTTACCTGATGGCAGGCGTCAAAACTGTGGCTGAAGCCAGGGTCGGAGATACCATCACCCTGGAACATTTTCCGACCGGAGAAGCCATTCCCGGTTACCGTGATATTCTTCCCATGGTCTTTTGCGGACTCTATCCCTTAGCCAGCGAGGATTACCCCCTGCTGCGAGAAAATCTGGAAAAATACCAGCTCAATGACGCCTCTTTCATCTTTGAGCCGGAAACAAGCGCGGCTCTGGGTTCCGGGTTCAGATGCGGATTTCTCGGGCTCCTGCACCTGGAAATCACTGTGGAGCGGCTGCGCCGTGAATACAATCTGGAGCTGATCACCACTATTCCCAGCGTTGTCTATCACATCCGGACATCCGACGGAATGCAGCATTCCATCGACACGCCTCTGAAAATGCCGGACCCTTCATATATCCTGGATATGGAAGAACCTGTAGCCAGGCTGACCATTTATACACCTGAGCGCTTTGTCGGCAACATGATGGAACTGCTTAAACAAAAGCGCGGCACATTCAAAACCATGCACTTTATCACCCGCGAACGGATGGAGATCGAGGCTGAGATCCCCCTTTCAGAGCTGATCATCGATTTTTACGACAAGCTAAAATCCCGCAGCAGTGGCTATGCTTCGATGGATTATGAGATGAAGGGCTACATCCCTGCGGAACTGGTTAAGGTGGAAATCCTGGTGAACGGAGACCCTGTGGATGCATTATCCTTTATCTGTGCCCGGGATAACGCTTACGAGCGCGGACGCCTTATGGTCGAACAGCTCAAAGACATCATTCCC
>JAQTRI010000419.1 GCA_028711905.1 Candidatus Wallbacteria bacterium
GAAGGTCAAGTTCGTGGACGCGGTCCTGGTGGCCGAGGCCTCGGATGCCGTGGATGTGCTCGAAAAGGTTGAGAAAATCACTGGCGGCGAGCTCTGTGACCTGGTGATCAACTGTGTCAGCAGGGAAAACACTGAAATGGGATCGATTCTGCCTTGCAAGGATGGAGGCACAGTGTATTTCTTCTCCATGTCCACCAGCTTCACCAAGGCCGCGCTGGGAGCCGAAGGCGTCGGCAAGGATGTCAACATGATCATCGGAAACGGCTATACCCGAGACCATGCCGCGATCACCATCGATCTGATGCGGGAATCCGAGTGGCTCAGGAAGTATTATGAAAAACGGTATCTTGCCTGAAACAGGAGGATTCTAATGGATTCGTTCAAAAACATTCCGGAAAAAGACTGGCTTGACTGGCACTGGCAGATCAAAAACCGGGTAATGGATCTGGAAACACTCGTGCGGTATATCAGTCTTACTGACCAGGAAAAAAAAGACATCAAGACTGTCCTGAAGCAGTTTCGCATGGCTGTCACGCCTTACTATCTCAGCCGCATCAATCCCGACGATCCATGTGATCCGATCCGCAGGCAGGCCATTCCGACGATCTTGGAAACGCACAGGGACGCGTCAGACCTTGATGACCCCCTGCACGAAGACATCGACTCTCCAGCCCCCGGGCTTACCCACAGATACCCGGACCGTGTGCTGCTTCTGACAACGCATATCTGTTCCATGTATTGCAGGCATTGCACACGCAGGCGCAAGGTCGGTGACAATGAAGACTGCCATTTCACAAAAGAGCAGTTGACCAGGGCCTTTAACTATATCCGGGAGCACAAGGAGGTCCGGGATATCGTGGTGTCAGGAGGGGACCCTTTTACTCTCTCAGACCAGGAAATCGAGTGGATTCTTTCTGAACTCAGGAAGATCGACCATGTTGAGATTATCCGCTTTGGCACCCGTACCCCTGTAGTAATGCCCATGCGCATTACACCTGAACTGTGTTCCATGCTCAAGCGGTATCATCCTGTTTATATCAATACCCATTTCAATCACTATAACGAGATTACGCCTGAAGCGAAAAGAGCCTGTGAAATGCTCGCTGATCATGGGATGCCGCTTGGCAACCAGTCTGTGCTTTTGCGCGGAGTAAACGACGACCCGGCAGTGATGAAAAAACTTTGTTATGAGCTTCTTAAGATACGGGTCAAACCCTACTACATTTACCAGTGCGACATGTCTGTCGGGATCAGTCATTTCCGCACGCCTTTATCAGCCGGTATTCGTATCATTGAGAACCTGCGGGGGCATATATCGGGTCTGGGTGTGCCGCATTTTGTGATAGATGCCCCTGGCGGGGGAGGAAAAGTGCCGGTCATGCCGACTTACATCATTTCCCAGGCTCCAGGCAAGATTGTGCTGCGCAATTACGAGGGACGCATAGTTACATGCGCTGATCCGCCTATCGATAATCTCGAGCAGAAGGAAGAGTTGAGCCGGTACTATTCCCAGGAGGGTGTGGCCGAGTTGCTCAACACCGGAAAGCCGGCGATTGATCCTGACCGGCTGGCGAAAAAAGGGCCAAGACGCGGGTAGCGTGAAACGGCTCGGAGGGCTCCTCACCGGCAAGACTGTTTTTATTACCGGCAACCGCAAGAACGCGGGAAAAACCACTGTGCTCAATCACCTGGTCAGCGATCTGGCTGCCGCTGGAAACGCCGGGGGCACGGCGATTGTGTCTGTCGGCTGGGACGGTGAAAAAAGAGACTGGCTGTACGGTGTCCGCAAGCCGGAGATTCCGGTTTTCCCGGGCATGATCTTTGTAACTGCCGGGCAGGCTCTTACGCAGGCTGATTTCCGTTTCGCCATAATGCATTCATTCTCTTTTTGTTCCACAGCGGGTCGTTATTATGCCCTTCGCGCGTGTGAAGGAGGGCATGTAATCCTCATCGGCCCGGAGAACAACAGTCAGCTTTATGAAACCATGAAATTGCTGCGTGGCATGGAAGGATGTGAAACCGTCCTTGTGGACGGCGCTCTGGACCGCATTTCGCAAGTCGGCGGTGTCGGGGAAAGATCGTTCGTGTTTTCTTTCTGCCCATCCGAAGACAGTGACGAAACCGCAGCGCTTTCAGAGTTCGATCGCTGGTGCCGGTTATTTTCCCTGCCCGTGAATGAGGCGTATCCCGGAATAGAAGACACATCCGGAGAAGTGCTGCATATCAGTGAACACGGAGAGGTCATTGCTTCCTGGCCCAAGTTTGAGCATCCGGTGATCAGAAGCGGGGCTGCATTGTTCCGCGGGGCAGTGACAGACCGGGCTCTGGAGCTTGTTGAACGAGGGGTCCCGATAGTAATTTCTGATTTCACAGCTGTTTTTTCAGAAAAGGAATTGTTCCGCAGGCAGTTCACAGTGTTAAAAAAACCGGATCTGGTTTTCATCAACTATCATCCCGGCTCCGGTGGGGGAACTGGGTTCCTGCTCTTGCGCGAAAAAATGACTGAGATCATGGAAAAATACGGCATCAGTGTTCCGCTGGTGGATGTCATGGAATGGGAGAGCTGAGAGCTTTGGCAAAATACGGTTTTATGAGAATGACAGCTAGTGCTCTTCTCTGTTGTGGTAATGCCGGCTATCAGACATTTCCGCAAACGCCGCTGATTTTTCTTTTTTTCTTCACGCGTGATAGACTGTCTGACGCATAATTACACTGGAGGCTTTGATGAAAGAATTCAACTATGTCGTCTGGCAGGAAGACAAATATTATGTATCCCAATGCCTGAATATCGATGTTTCATCTTTCGGCGAGACCTTTGAAGACGCTGTGAAAAATCTGAAAGAAGCGGTACAGCTGTATTTTGACGGCGAAGATCAGACGCCTGATTTGACAGAAATCCGGAACATCGTCATCGGCAAGGATTATGTGAATGCCTGATCTTTATTCTTCCCGTGAAATCGAAAGGGTTTTACGGAAGATCGGCTTTCTGTTTTCTTCTCAGGAAGGTTCGCACGGAAAATTCAAAAACGCTTCAGCAGGCAGGACCGTGATTCTCCCGATGAACAAAAAAGAAATTCCGACCGGCACTTTGCACAGTATTCTGCGTCAGGCAGGACTAAAACTTGAACAATTCAAAGAGCTGCTGAAAAAATAGTTACAGCTCAGCAAAGCACCCCCGTCAGTTGACTACTGCATCAGCGAATAAAGTAATCATGATCGCTTTGATTCAAGGAGAAACCCATGCTCCAGATTTAAGGATATTCGAGAAAACCCGGATCGCTGCCGTTTGACGGTTTTACCGGATGCCAGGTCCTTTTTAGCTGCTTCGATGCTGAAAGCTTCTTATTCATCCAGATGATGATTTTCAAATTCAGCGTTGCTTCTCATTAGTTGACCTCTTGATCAGTTATGCTCTGAAACAACCCCGCGCCATTTTGTAAACAATTCGGCGAATATGGTAAAATGGAACCGTTTAGAGCGACCTGCTAAGTCACTGATGTGTTTTTTATGTTCTCAAACAACCCCGCCAGGGCACAGACAGGGGTGGAAGCGATTGAAAAGAGTAATTCCTGAACGAAAAAGGG
>JAQTRI010000420.1:0-2062 GCA_028711905.1 Candidatus Wallbacteria bacterium
CTGGATCTGGAAAATAATGTCTGTCCTGTGATGGGAGGCAAATCAAATCCAGCGCTGAAGGTGGAATTGGACGGAGTAATTTATCGTGTGTGCTGCGGCGGCTGCATCGGTATGTTGAAAAAGGAGCCGGATCGCTACTTAAAAGGGTTTGCATATGAAAAGGGAGGCGTGAAAATCGCAACTAAAGAGTATGTGCGCAATCTGATTTCCGATGCAAAGAACTCGGCGATAATCATCGATGTATTGTCTCCTGAGGAATTTGCTGGACAGCACATAAAAGGGGCAATCAATCTGCCTCTTGTCGGCATCTCTGAGTTGATTGCTGGAATAGTTCCAGATAAATCGACCAGAATCATAGTTTACTGCGCCGGCTACATGTGCACGGCAAGCACTGGCGCTGCTAAAAAACTGGCAGAGCTTGGATACAAAAATGTTCTTGATTACAAGGGGGGAATTGGCGAGTGGAGCACCTATTATCCTGAGCTTGTGATCAAGGCGAAGTAAATAAAGATGGGGACGGTGCTTGACTTTTTGACTTTAGCTACTATTCTGTGTGCGTTAACAATACAATCAATTTGCGAGAAATTAAGAGTAATTGGAAATGAGATGCTAAAGTCAAAAAGTCAAGCACCGTCCCCTTTCTCGAGCCAGGCAGTAAAGCACCGGTACAGTCAGCATGGTCATGACTTCAATCACCATGCCTCCGAACGATGGAATAGCCATGGGAATCATAATGTCGGCTCCGCGGCCGGTCGAGGTCAGAACGGGAAGAAGCGCAAGCACTGTAGTGGCTGTAGTCATCAGGCAGGGTTTGATGCGGCGGATGCCGGCCGCCATTGTTGCGGATCGGACCTGGTCTTTATCTGATGGTTTGCGCTCTGAAAACGCCTGGTCCAGATATGTGGCCATGACAACGCCGTCATCGCTGGCAATGCCGAAAAGGGCTAAAAAACCAACCCACACTGCAACGCTCAGATTGATCGGGTGGATCTGGAATAATGATCTGAGGTCAGCACCGAACAGGCTGAAATTGAGAAACCAGGGCTGGGCATAGAGCCAGATCATGATAAAGCCACCTGACCAGGCCACTAAAATGCCGGAAAACACGATTAGAGTCGTGGCTACTGAGGCAAACTGAAGGTAAAGGATCATGAAAATGACGAACAAAGCCAGAGGCAGCACAAGTTTGAGGCGCTTTTCCGAGCGCACCTGGTTTTCATAGCTGCCGGCGAATTTCCAGGTAACACCTTCCGGCAGTTTCAGTATGCCGGAAGCAGTGGCGCGCTGAATCTCGTCCTTAGCCTGCTCCACTACATCGACCTCAGCAAATGCGGGCAGTTTGTCGAAGATCACATATCCGGTCAGCCGAGTGTCCTCGCTCTTGATCATGTCCGGTCCCCTGACATAGGCGATGGACGCCAGCTGTGAAAGCGGCAGCTGCGCACCACCAGGTGTGGGAATGGAAATCCGGTTGATGGTGTCGATGTCGTTTCTCATTTCCCGTGGATACCGGATGACCACCGGGTATCTTTCCCTGTCCTCGACTGTGGTGGTGACCTTCATTCCGCCAACAGAAGCTTCCAGGTAACCAAGAAGCTCTTTCACTTTCAAACCATAAAGGGCCAGAGCCTTGCGGTCAGGCTGGATTTCCAGATAAGGTTTGCCGACTATACGCTCGGCATAAACGGTTTCCGGGGATACTGACGGCACAGTTTTCAAAATCTGTTCCAGCATCATGCCGGCTTCTTGAATTGCATCCAGATTAGGTCCGCTGACTTTGATCCCCATGGGTGCGCGCATGCCGCTTTGAAGCATGACAATTCGGGCGGCAATCGGCTGCAGTTTCGGTGCTGAAGTACAGCCCGGCACCTGGGCGACTTTGATAATTTCGTTCCAGATATCATCGGGCCTGGCAATACCTTTGAATGCTTCACGGTCCGGATTCAGCGCAGGGTCAAGGGCCGGTCTCCAGAGTCGGAAAGGGATTCCTCCTGCATCAGGAATCAGGTCGCCTTTGCTGTCGCGCTCAAAACGACCACGCACTTTATAGGGCAGGCCGTCT
>JAQTRI010000420.1:2072-3584 GCA_028711905.1 Candidatus Wallbacteria bacterium
CTGGGGCTTGAACCGGGTCCCCGGAAATATTTCTGAACAAGTCCTGTTCAGAGCGGTTACAGCGGAATGTCAGCACTTTTCCGGATTCATCGGACAGAAACTCCGGGTGATAATTGATGACTGTTTCAATCATGGACATGGGAGCAGGATCAAGTGGGCTTTCCGCCCTGCCGGCCTTGCCTACAGCGCTCATTATCTCCGGCAGGGCAGTTATAGCACGATCCTGCAGAGAAATGATGTGGCGCACCTCGGAAAGTGGAGCGTGAGGCATGGTAGTGGGCATGAACAGGAACGATCCTTCGTCCAGTGGAGGCATGAATTCTTTGCCCAGACCGGGAATCGCATGAGACAGGGCGACCAGCGGCCTCAGTTTCATCAAACGATCAGGGAGCCAGAAAAAGATACCGGAAAAACCAGCCCAGATTGTGAATCCAAAGAGGCTGAATGCCAGAATCAGCGACAGGAAGGCAGGTTTGTGCCTGAGGCACAGGGCAAGAAGCTGGGGATAGAAATGTTCGAATAGGCGGAAAAATGCCAGAATCAGGCCGACCAGCGCCATTGTGAAGATCAGGTTGGTCATGGAACTGCGACCGTGGCCCAATGGCTGCCATTTGGCGGAAAGAACGCAGAAAGCTGCGAAGATCAGCAAGATATAACCGGCAAGGGAGGCATATTTTTCAGCGATTGCAGGAAGTGTTTTTTTGATTCTATTCCAGGGGTTGAGGCGTTTGATCTGCACAAAAAAGACATAAGAAAGCGGGGGTATGATCAGAAGCGCTACTAAGAGCGAACCGATCAGGGCAAAAGTTTTGGTGAATGCCAGCGGCCGGAACAGCTTGCCCTCAGCCTGCTGCATGGTGAATACAGGCAGAAAGCCGACTAATGTCGTGGAAATGGATGTCACAATTGCGCTGCCCACTTCAGAGGCGGCGCGGTGAATGGTATGCAGAGGATCCTCCCCATCAGGGGCTGACTTCAGATGGGCAACAATGTTCTCGCACAGGATGATCCCTGTGTCGACCATGGTGCCTATGGCAATAGCTATGCCTGACAGGGCCACAATATTGGCATCCACTCCAAAGATCTTCATGGCGATAAAGGAAAACAGCACACCCAGGGGCAGCACAATGGAGATCAGGATCGAACTGCCCAGATTCATCATCATCACCAGTACTACGATAACTGTGACCAGGATTTCCAGGCTCAGGGATTCACCGAGTGTGCCCAGGGTTTCACGGATCAGGCCTGATCGATCGTAAAATGGAACAATCGTCACCCGGCTCAGGCGGCCGTCTGCGAGTCTTTTTACCGGCAGTGACGGTGCGATTTCTGCGATCCTGGCTTTAACATTGGCGATCACGGAAAGAGGATTGGCCCCATAACGCACTACAACAACGCCGCCGACAACCTCAACGCCCTGCTTGTCTAAAAGGCCTGTGCGTGCGCAGGTCCGGTAACGACCCGGGCTACATCTTTTACGCGCAGAGGTGTCCTGCCTGATGCTCTGATCAC
>JAQTRI010000038.1 GCA_028711905.1 Candidatus Wallbacteria bacterium
CCCCGGACACTTATTTCCCCGGTTATGGGTATGCCGAACCCGGCTATGTTTACCGCAAAGGCGAGGAACTGTCCAAGGAAACTCTGTCTGTTTTCTGGAAAAAGATTGAGCGTACTCTGGAAGCCGGCAAAAAATACAATATGCTGATCGAAGTCGGCATGACTGCACAGCTGGGTGGAAGTGCCAGCATCGTGGAACTGGGAACAGTCAATGTCAATGTCGGCGGCAGCATGAAAGAAATGATGCAGATTGAAGTCACAGCCAAGGAAACCGTCAAAACCATCTGCACAGTAAAATTTCAGAAAGATAAAGTCTGGTTCAATCTTTACCGTGCCCAGGAAACCTGGTGGGGAATGAGCCACGCTGATTGGGAACAGATCGGGAAAACTTACACCATCATGGAAGAAGAAAGCGGTCTGCCTGTAATCGAAACACCTGATCAGCCTTCTCCCAAGTCCCTGATCGACCGCGAGTATTATCCCGGATACGGTTATGGAGATCCTGATTTCGTGTACCGCCTTGGAGAAGAACTCGATGTGCAGTTGCTCTCCACTTACTGGAAGCGTGTTGAAAAGATCTTTTCCTCAGAAAAAAAGCATAAACTTTTGATTGAAGTCGGTCTGCAGGCACAGCTCGGTGCTAATGCCAGCATTGTCGAGATCGGTACTGTCACTGCCAACATCGGCGGCAACATGAAAGAACTGATGGAAATCGAAGTTACTTTCAAGGATGAAACAAGAACCATATGTACAGTTAAATTCCAGAACCAGAAAGTCTGGTTTAAACTCTTCCGCGCCAAGAAAGAGCTTCTGGGAGCCACTCATGGCGATTGGGAAGAATGCGGAAAATCCTATGAAATCAAGGAAGAGGAAACCGGTCTCCCGGTCATTGAGACCCCCGGCCAGGTGAGTCCTTACAACATGTACTGAGCCCATTTTAAGTAACGCTTAAAAAAAACCGGGGAATCCCCCGGTTTTTTTTATCAGCCAGTCATTCCGGTTAAGAGGTACTGCCTGACTGGCCCCTGTGTTTCAATTATTGCTATTCCCTGTCAGGGCGAGTATGCTGAACATTCGCAGCAAGTACTGTCTTTTCCAACCCTCATTCAGATACTTCGCGAAAATCCATCATCAGAGAGGTTAGATGTGTTTCTTTTTTCAGACTTAGATCTTTGTCCACAGATTCAAAAAGCGATTGAAGCCGCAGGCTACAAGGCGCCTACTCCCATCCAGGAACAGGCGATCCCTCACCTGTTAAAAGGCCGTGATCTTTTAGGCATCGCCCAGACCGGAACAGGAAAAACCGCGGCTTTTGCTTTACCGATACTCGACTACTTTTATCGCCAGCAGCGGGGAATTTACCGCGGGCTTGTCCGCTGTCTGATTCTAACCCCAACAAGGGAACTCGCAGCCCAGATCGCCGACAGTTTCGATAAATACGGTCGCAATCAGCGTTTCAGGCTTGCAGTAGTCTTCGGAGGAGTAGGTCAGCACAAGCAGGTCAATGCACTTTCCAGGGGTGTTGATGTGCTGGTGGCTACTCCAGGGCGCTTGCTGGACCTCATGAACCAGGGATTCATCAAATTGAATGAACTGGAAATATTTGTGCTTGATGAGGCTGACCGCATGCTGGATATGGGATTCATTCATGATGTGCGCAAGGTGATCGACAAACTTCCGGCTAAGAGGCAGTCTCTGCTCTTCTCAGCCACTATGCCGGGTGACATCGCCAATCTGGCTAAAACCATTCTCATCGAACCGGTGCGGGTTGCTGTAACCCCGCCGGCCACTACTGTAGATACAGTTGAGCAGAAGGTCATGTTCGTTGAACGGGAAAAAAAGAGTTATCTGCTTACCACTCTGCTTAGAAACGGCAGCATAACTACAGCTCTGGTTTTCACCCGCACAAAGTACGGTGCCGACAAACTTGCCAGGTATCTATATAAGAGCAGCATCAGTGCTGATTCGATCCATGGCAACAAATCGCAGAATGCCAGGGAACATGCCCTGCACAGCTTCCGCACCGGAAAAATTCAGGTTTTGGTTGCAACCGACATCGCCGCGCGTGGTATTGATGTGCCTGGGGTCAGTCATGTGATCAATTTCGACATTCCAAATGAAGCTGAAAGCTATGTGCATCGCATCGGCCGCACTGCCAGGGCAGGATTGAGCGGCATAGCCATTTCCTTCTGCGATGTCGAGGAAAAACAGTATCTGCTGGACATCCAGAAACTCACCGGGGTTCCGATCCAGGTGATAGAAGATCATCCGTTTCATTCTGAAGCCGCTGCCAAAGCCATGCCCGCCAAACCGGTATCCCAGGGCCGTTCTGCCTACAGATCCCATGGGTTCACTCATCAGCGCAGGAGAAGATAGTTTCTTGAGAAGATCTCCTTGAGAAACTGAACGCCCTTCTATATGCTGATTCTATGAAGCTGCTGCTGGTCACAATCAATTCACGCTACACCCAGAGTTCCCTGTCCCTTCTGTACTTCGCAGGCATACTGAAGCAGGAATTCCCGGATACTTCATGGAACATTCACGAATTCCATCTGGGGCTGTCGGCTGAAGAGTGCGCCAGAGACCTCCTGCTTCAAGACCCGGACCTGGTCTGTTTTTCCGTCTATCTCTGGAACACTGAGTTCAGTTGCAGAATCATCGACTACCTGCATAAAGCCAGGCCTGAACTGTCCATCCTTTGCGGTGGACCTGAGGTCAGTCATTGCGCAGAGCCATTCATGAAAAGCCATTCAGGAGTCAATCATGTCATACGCGGAGAAGGCGAAGAGCCGTTTCGGCAGTTTATCAGGGCCTTTAGTTCCAATTCATCCCTGGAAGGCATTCCGGGATTAACTACCCGTGTTGGGAACCGTGTCACCTCATCTCCTGACAGCCCCCCAATCGCAAACCTGGGGATAATTCCTTCCCCACTACAGCTTAGTCTGACCGACAAATGCAAAAAATTCATTCATTATGAAAGTAGCAGAGGATGCCCGTTTTCCTGTTCTTACTGCTTGAGTTCTCTGGAAAAAGGGGTGCGTTACTTTCCCCTTGACCGTGTGCTTCGCGACATGGAGTGCTTTTTCGCATCCCCTCATCAGATGCTGCGCTTTGTGGATCGCACCTTTAACCTTGACCCGGCTCATTACCGTCCGATCTGGGAGTTTCTGATCACAAACAGCCCTGATGACAAGCATTATCAGTTCGAAATCGATGCCGGGATACTTGTTGAGGATGACTTGAACCTGCTTGATCAGTCCAAGCGCGGCCTTTTCCAGTTCGAAATCGGGGTCCAGTCGATCAGCACAGATGCTCTGAGGCTGTGCCACAGGCCGGACCGGCTGGAAGAGATTCGTCGCAATATCCGTTCACTTAGGAAAACAGGGCTGTTCCACCTGCATCTTGATCTGATTGCGGGTCTGCCTGGGGATGATCCTCAGAGTTTCGCCAGAGCCATTGACTGGGTTGCTGAATGCCTCCCGGATACGATCCAGATCGGCAGGTTGAAGGTCCTTAACGGTACAGACATGCATGATAAAGCCAGATCCCTGAACCTCAATTTCTCCAGCTATCCTCCATACCAGATTATCAGCGGGGGATGCTTTTCCTGGCGCGATATCCTGCACTTTGAGGAACTGGGTCGTCTTGCTGAAATCATTTATAACTGCGGCAGATTCGAAGGCTTCATTAAAGGGGTACTTAAGCACCTAAACCTGTCAGCCTTTCTGGAAAATCTGAGCAACCAGTGGAACGCAGAAGGCCTGCCCTATCATTCACTACCTCTCAACTCGATCTTCTCCGCACTTGAGCGCTGGGCATGCGGGAACCAGCATTCTGCATGGCTGATCCAGCTCCTGATACATGACTTTCTGGCCGGAGCAGACTTCAAAACCAGTCCTGGCACAGTGTTTGAAACGCCTGTCAATGAAACAGACATCAGGGATTTTCTGCTTCTTGAAGATTGTGAGCCAATACGCTGCCGGCCGTACGGACGGATCAGGCTTGTGCGCTATTCGATGGATTTCTCCGACCCTGTTCCTGCAGATAATTGCATGCTCTATATTTATCACGGAAAAGACAAGGCCTTCCTCAGACTTTCTGCTCAGGATGCCGACTTGATTGCGTCAGGGGAATGCCTGTCCACCGATTCATCTCAGACTTTGAAGCAGTTTGTCAAAAGTGGTATGATCAAGGGGAGGAAATAATGAAGGAACTTTTCCGGCTGTATCCGGAAGTGATTTTTCTGGTTTTCTTTGACCTTGTGATTCTGCTGGCCCCCATAATAACTGAGCGGCGACCAACTCATTCATGAATGTCTTTGGACCCGTTTCATCAAGGCGTCTCGGTCGTTCTCTGGGAATCGACCTGCTGCCTCATAAGACCTGCACCTTTGACTGCGTCTACTGCGAATGCGGGCCTACCACAGTCAAAACCCTTGAGCGCAAGATTTTTGTGCAACCGGATATCATCATCAGCGAGCTTGAAGAATTCCTGAAAACACATCCAGCTCCTGATGCAATAACTTTTTCCGGATCAGGCGAACCCACTCTCTATGGCGCAATCGGCAAACTGGCACAGGCAGTCAAAAAGATGACATCCACTAACCTGGTGATGATCACCAACAGTTCGCTGATCAATGTTCCAGAAGTAGCGAATGATCTCATGGGATGCGACATTGTCATGCCCTCGCTTGACGCGGCATGTCTGAAAACCTTCAATGACATCAACCGGCCTCATCCTTTGCTCTCGCTTCAAGATATTATCAAGGGCCTTTCTGATTTCTCTCATTCGTTCAAGGGAAAAATCTGGCTCGAAATTCTTTTTTGCGCCGGAGTCAATGACAGTGAAGCAGAAATCCGTGATTTTCAGAGAATTCTGCGTACCATCCGCTATGACCAGCTGCACATCAATTCAGTGGACCGGCCTCCGGCTTATGCAGGAGTAAAAGCCCCTTCAGCTGCACGGCTTGAGGAAATCGCCCGTACCCTTGGCGGTACCATTGTCTGCCGCAGCGCCTCTACCGCGCCAGAGGTAAAGACCCAGATGATTCCCAGAGCGGACAAGATTTTACGCATTCTTAAAAGACGGCCTGAGACCCTGGAGGGATTGCGCCAGGCCCTGAATGCGCCCACTGTGCAACTGGTCAAACTGCTTGACGAACTGGTGCAGTCCGGACAGATCAGGACTGAGGTCCAGGGGGAGCATGTGTTTTACAGGATGGTGTGACGGACAACCACACGGGGTGCCCGAACAATTTACCGTTCACCGGTCACGCTTAACCCTTTACCCTCAGATACAATTCCCTCAACTGCTCCTGACGGCACGGATCCGCCTCCTGCATACGGAAATAAATGGTATCTCCAGTAAACTCCAGCGGCTGGTTATCAGGCGAAAAGCGCACGACCGGTTCCTTGTGCCCAGACTGTGTGCAAAGGCTGCGGATCAAGGATTCAAATTCCTTCACTTCCGTATAATTATCTTCCATAACAATGAACTGAAAAACCACATTCGGCCCCCATTGGCTCAATTCCCGCCTTCTTTCAAGAAGTGCCCGGATGTTGCCAACCAGAATCCCGAATTCTCCTTTTCTGATCAACCTGTATGTCTTCTCAGTTGCTGCATCCATTGAAAGAATCAGGTTTCCCGGATGAGGAAGACGCTTCTGATCGCTGACACGCAGTAACGATTCAATCTTGTCATTGTCAAAAAGCAGCCCATTGGTATGCAGCACAATGTATTCAGCCACAGGTTTGACTGAGGATTTTTCATAGATATAATCGAGCATGGCACAAAAATCAGGATGCAGCAGTGATTCTCCACGGAAAAACGGATTAATGCTTTTGAGTGTTAATTGTTTTTCTGCCAGTTCATCAATGATTCTTCGAAACAATGAAAACTGCATGAATGACTTGTCCCTGATCGCATGATTATGCTGCGAACAGAAATCGCAGCTCAAATTGCAGAACGAAGAAAGCTCTAATGAAAGAAAGCAGCGTGAGTAATCAATGAAATGATTTTCTTTCATACTGTACAATTCCGTTCAGCACGATTTTCAACCGCCAATAACTCAGGCTTGAAATACTCCCGAAACACGGCGTCTGAATGATATTTTTCACGCAACAGCAGAATTTTCTCACGCCTTCTGAGATAACACGACTGATCCAGCAATCGGTCCACAGCTTCCGGCAGTTGATCAATATTCTCTGCGATTTCGCCGCAGCCTCTGATTTCTTCAGGCCAGCCCTCAACGCCCTTTTCCGTGGACGCGAAAGGGAGTCCCGCGGCAAGGGAATCCATGATCTTGACCCTGCTTCCTGAGCCGAACTCAACGGGAATAACCATGATGTCATCAAAACCGATGTAGTGTTCGAGCTGATCCATGAAGCCGTGGACCATCATCCTTTCGGACTTTGTGAAATATTTCACAGATTCGTTGCCGATAATACGCATTCCCGGCCAGAGCCGCAATTCAACCTGTGCTTGAAAAATCTTCACCCACTTCTCAGCACCGTGGCGGGTGGCAAAAAAATCAAAGTTCCCGAAGATTAACAGTTCGCGCTCACCCCTGCGCATGGGAGAAACCGGAAATGAATATGAATGAGGCAGGAAAACCACTGATGAGTGCCATTGCGCAAGAAGAGTCCTGTCCTTACAGGAAGGAGAGAAGATTACTCCGGCATATTGGGCGTACTTGCGAACAAACCGGCTGAAAAGTTCTGCTTCCAGATAATACAGCGGATTTCCTGTGTATGAGGCGCGTTCACAGAGGAGCTTATCCTCCAGATTCTGAAAGTCAGCGCAGGATTGGACTTTTAAGCCTTTTAGAAGATACAGAAGATGTGAGTGATCGATAAAAACCACATCATAATCACGCTGCACGGATTTTATAAATCTTTCCAAGGCGCGGGAATGGTATTTCTGAACTGAAAACGGCCAGGGTTTCAAACACGGGATGATTCGGAATCTCCTGCCCAACCCGTTGAAGCAACCACCTTCCCTGCTGTAATGGATCACATCCACTTCCCCAAGGCGCGTGAAGGAATCCAATAACTGCAGGCTGCGTCTGGCACCACCGCTTTCCAGCCCTGGTTTAAGTGTGGAAATGAAAAGTGTGCGCATCGTAACGATCGGGATAGTGTTCTGTACCATAAGTTCTTTCAATCGGGTTTCCTGCGCACAAGCCTGTTGGCAGGCCTTCCCCCTGGAATCAATTAATACGAACTTATGAGACAGACCACTAGTTTTCCAGTTCCCTTTCCTCTATGATTCTTCCGGCGGTATCTTCGTGTTTTCTGGGTTCGTAAGGCACGATCACCCACAAAAACACATAAGCCAGAATTCCAGTGCCCCCGGCGAATGCCAGGGCTGCCCAGATGCACCTGATGATTACAGGATCGATCTCCAGATATGCGCCAAGTCCGCCGCAGACTCCGGCTACAACCGCATCGCTCCTGGAGCGGTAAAATCGCTTTTTCATAACGCCTCCCGAATGATTGCGAACAGGCTCAATTCAGTTCGCATCCGAATGCCGACATGATACAGGATTACAGAATTTTTAAGCAAATCAAGGAAGGAGATAAGGTGACACCTTATCTCGACCCAGGATCAATCCCAACATTTGGAATTTTTCCGTTTTCATATTTCGCCCCTTTTTATTGAATTTTAGTCAAAGAAAAAACTTCAGGCAGCTTTTCAATATACTGCCTGATCTCATCTCTCACGCGGCGGTAATGATTCAGGGCTTCTTCTTCACTTTGAGCCCCGGCAGCCAGTTTCGGTGGATCGTCGAAACCTGCGTGGATGCGCCTGACGGTTCCCGGAAAATACGGGCAGCTCTCATTGGCCCTGTCGCAAACAGTTATCACGACATCGAACTCCTGTATCGGAAGCTCGTCTATCGTTTTTGAGAATTGACCGCTGATGTCCACCACGGCCTCTTTCATTACTTTGACTGCCAGCGGATTCAGCCCATGTTTCTCAATGCCTGCGGAAAACGGTTCGATTGTCTGCGGATGCAGAAATCGAGTCCATCCCTCAGCCATCTGGCTGCGGCAGGAATTGCCTGTGCACAAGAAAAGGACTTTCATTTTTCCGGGCAGCATTTCGCCCCCCTTTGTTTCCTGCAAACATTTTCAGGGCCTAACGCTTTCATCGATTCGAGATTTTTCCAGTCCTTTTCCATCTCCTTACTTCCTTGCACATTTTCGATGATCCACCATAGTAATTCCCTTGTTTTTTCATCGAGATTTTCAGCGATACGATACAGAATCCAGCGGCCCTGCTTTCTCTGCCGGATCAGCCCGGCTGAAGACAGAATCGACAGATGCCTGGAAACAGTAGCTACGGTCACGCCGAGCATTTCCACAATGTAAGTTCATGGTGCAATCGGAATGCTGTCCTCATACAAAGTGTCTGGGCACAAATCTTGACCGTTCTTCCATTGAACACTGCCCAGAGCAGGTTTAACAGAATTGAAAAGGCCGACATCCCGCAATTCCTGAAAAACCCCTATGCTCAGGTAGGGCTGCATATCGAAAATTCTGACATCTCCATCAGTGAAGGTCAGTCTGAGCTTATACTCAGGGTCTGGGTGAACTGTTTTTACTCGCGGGTTCATGGTTAGCTCACTTCAACGGATCGATGGTAAAAATACCCTTCCCAGATGAAGCCAGTTCCCAGTCAGCCATAAGGTCATCCTTATGTATCTCAATCCAGGCCAATACCAGTTTCAATTTTGAACCAGGCAGGCTTCCCTCCAGCAGCGTTCCATCAGGAATTGCAATCACAGCTTTAAGAAATAATAACTTCACCCGATATCCACTGTTTCTAATACTATAACAAAAAAAAGACATAGGCAAATCTACGCGAATCAGTTTTCAACTCAGTTGTAGCGTCCATTGCTGATCCGGAGCGGACAAGAAATCATTTGACAACATCGTTTGATTGTTTTATATTTCGATATATGTCGAAGTTTAGCACAGTTAATATCAAGCGCTTTTCCACAATGTTCAAGGCTCTTTCCAATCCCACCCGCCTGAGGATTTTTTTGCGTCTCACCTCCTGCTGCGAGCCTGGAACGAAGTGCACCGCCGATAATGATCTGACCTCATGCATCGGGGAACTCGGAAAAAACCTTGGTGTCACAGCTTCCACTGTCTCACACCACATCAAGGAACTGCACCACGCAGGACTGATCGAATTGCAGAGAAAAGGGCAGAAAGTTGAATGCTGGATTGAGCCTGAAACATTACACTTGCTGGCTGATTTTTTCAGTTGACGGCAGAAAACTGATCACAAGACTATCTGCGGAGGAAGCATGTCCCAGGCTCTTTGGATAACAGGCGATCTGGAAACTTCTGTCGGCAGAGTGCCACAAGTTTCAACACACCTCACATGGCGTGACCGGCTCGGCACAATGATGGTGCGCTCGAATATCCAACGCATGTCTTACTCGGTTGTACCCGGGCTCTATGCTGTCGGTAACCCGGCGTCAGATGCTCCTGTGCTGGTTTCGGCAAATTACAAGCTCTCCTTCGACTGCCTGCGGAAAGAATTGACCGGGATCGATGCCTGGATTCTGGTGCTGGACACAAAAGGCATTAATGTCTGGTGCGCTGCCGGCAAAGGGACTTTCGGCACTGAAGAGGTTATCCGCATGATCAAAGAGACGAATCTTTCGGCTGCGGTTTCGCAACGCACTCTGATTCTCCCTCAACTGGGTGCGCCTGGGGTGGCAGCCCACATCGTGCAGAAACACAGCGGCTTCCGCGTGATTTACGGTCCTGTCCGTGCCTGTGACATTCCTGCTTTTCTCGAATCCGGCTTGCAGGCTTCCAGAGAAATGCGCAAAGTACGCTTCGATCTTTCAGACCGTTTGGCTGTCGTTCCTGTGGAACTGATGCAATGGGGGAAATACGCTCTGTTCATGGCAGCGATACTGATTTTGCTGGCAGGGTTACACAGTAGCGGATACAATTCTGACCTGGCGCTGAAAAACGGCGTTCCTGCAGTATTGCTCGTCATCATTGCCTTCTTTACAGGCGGTATTTTGACACCCGCACTCCTGCCCTGGCTTCCTGGCCGGGCTTACTCTGTCAAGGGTGCTTTCCTCGGGTTGCTGCTGTTCCCTTTTCTGGCGTTCTTCCACTTCCTGACCCCGGAAAAGTCGGGAATGCCTGAATTTATCTCATGGCTGCTGATGATACCGGCAATCACCTCTTTTCTGAGCCTGCAGTTTACAGGGGCTACGACCTTCACCTCGATGTCAGGCGTGAAACGAGAAATGCGCGCAGCCCTGCCGGTACAGGCAGCAATAGCGATCACAGGACTTCTGCTGTGGATCTGGGCGAGGTTTCTGTGACACAAATGGTGAATTTTTAATTTTAAATGTTGAATGAAATTGGGGGAAATTATGCTGAGATATCTCTCAGGTGTTGTTACGCTGAAACTCGATACTGACAAATGCATTGGCTGCGGGATGTGCCTGAATGTCTGCCCGCACGCGGTGTTTTCACTGGACCATGGCAAAGCTCACATCACAGATAAGGACGCCTGCATGGAATGCGGGGCTTGCGCTAAGAACTGCCCTGCCGCTGCAATCAAAGTCAATTCCGGAGTGGGCTGCGCCACCGGGCTTCTGTATCAGGCCCTCGGCGTGAAAAGCGACTGCTGCTGCAGCGGAGAAAGCGGGTGCTGCTCAGAGTCGGGCGAAGATCATCCGGCCAAGTAGTCCTCCAGAGCATCCACATACTTCCTGATCTCGTCAGCCACGCAGCGGTAGTGTTCCATCGCAGCTTCTTCGTATTATGCGCCTTCAGCCTTTTTTTAAACATTGCACCTCCAAACCTGTGTTTGCCCGCTGCTGCCGGTTTCTGCTATCATCCTGTTTTGAGATACTCTTGGAGTCATCATGCAGGACGATCAGATCAGAAAAACCCTTAAGCCAGTGATCTGGGATCATGACATCGATCCTCTGGTGTTTTATCATATCGCACTGGGGATAAAAAGGCCCATTGGCTTTCTTGATTCAATCAGAGCGCTGGTTAGAATCCTGGAGCGGCTCAGCTGGTATGATGTCCTGTCCCTGTTCGGCCTTGACGGAGTCAGGACACTGATCACCGATGAAGTGATAAAATCAATCAGATTCAAGGAGATAAGGGAAAGGTATGAATTCATACAGGGCGTTTTACACGGAAAAGCTGTATCCTTTTCAGGATGGGATCCTGAGTATCGTAAAAGAATCAGGCACACCCTTTTATCTGACAGGTGGTACAGCACTGAGCAGGGCATATTTTAATCACAGATTCTCCGATGATCTGGACCTGTTCGTCAACAACAACGATAACTACCATTCGCTTGTAGGCACCCTTTTCCACCTGCTCGAAGCATCCGAAAAACAGGGTTCGTTCAGAATCAACAGAGAATACATCCGGAAATCGGAGCATTTCACCCAGTTGCTGCTGGAAAAAGAACATTCCGGCGAAACCGTCAACCTGAAAATCGATCTGGTCAATGACACAGCCAGGCATTATGGGGAATTTCTGCAGCATGAAACCATGGGTCGGGTCGACAGCATGAGGAACATACTTTCCAACAAAATAGCAGCCGTGTTCCGCTATGAAGCCAAGGACCTGGCCGATCTTCTGTTCTTAGCCCGGAACATGCGGTTCAGCTGGAGAGATGTATTCAGGGAAGCCCTCTCCAAAGAGGCAGGCGCTGACCCGGTTGCGATCTACAACATCCTTAAATCAGCACCCGCTGATCTTTTCGACACCTTGAAATGGATCGATGTACCTGATCCAGTCGCACTTTTTTCCGATCTCGCAAGAATGGCCGATGACCTGTTCAAGGGAGGCGAAAACTCTTTGTTCGCGGAAAAGCCACGGACCATGTGATAAGTCACTGCCGGTCGCATCTATGTTATCACTTGATTTGTGTGATCAATCCCTCTTCCCTGTCATCACATACAGGCATGGCATCAGAAAAAGAGTCACCAGGATTTCCATGGCCAGTCCCCCGACCGCACCCACAGCCATGGGCTGCAGCATGTCTCCGCCCTCGCCGATGTTCAGGGCTAAGGGCATGAGCCCTATCAGGGTGGTCAGCGTTGTCATCAGTCGCGGTCGCAGGCGGATCTTGGCCGCGTCAACAACGGCACGGGCCGGAGGAATTCCCTGCCGCTTCTGCAGTTCCTCCGCATAAGTGAACACCAGCACTCCATCACTGACCGTGGCTGCCACCACCACCAGCACACCGATCAGCACTGTGGCACCGATGGGGAATTGAATCCAGCTCATGATAAACACCATGCCGATCATACAGAACGGGACATTCCCCAGAATCAATGCCGGCAGTTTTAAACTGTTGAACTGCACAGCCAGCACGATAAAGGAAAAAAACACCGCAAAGGTCAGAACACTTCGAGCCACGCGGACCATCTCAGCCATCATCTGAGCCTGACCGCCATATGAAATCTCATACCCCGCAGGAATATCCTGCCTGTCCATGCCTGACTTCAGTTCAGCCAGAGCCTGGCCAACCGTCACTCCATCGGCGTCACCTCGCACAATCACCATGCTGACCTGATCTTCACGGACAATCTCCACCGGACCTGTTTTCTCTACAACCTCGGCTACATCAGCCAGTTTTATGAACCCACCTGAAGAAGTCCGAAGCGTCAGGTTCGCCACATCCGGCATGCCTTTGAAAGCACTTTCCGGTATCATGACACGGATACTGTAATATTCGTCCCCGTCTCTGTATCGGGTAGCCACAGCCCCTCCGATCAGAGTGCGGACCGCACCAGAAATTTCACTCAATGAAATTCCCAGTTCCGCAGCCTTAACCCGGTCCACTCGAACCTGATATTCGGGTTTATTCATGTCGAGCGAAACATACACATTCTTAAAATGAGCCAGTTCATTCATGGCCGCGGAAGTTCTGCGGGCCAGATCAAACAGCACGACCGTGTCAGAACCCTTGATCTTCAACTCAATATCAGCCTCCCCGAGTTTTCGGATGCCCTTGAGCTTTGCCTTTGATACCATGACATTCCCGCCCGGCACAAGTATCCTGCCAATTACAGGCTTAAGGCTTTCAATAAACGCACTGGTGCTGAAATCGCGTTTCGCTCTTGGAATCAGCTGAATGTTCAGTTCTCCCTCAGATGCGATTTCATATACAGCAAGACCCATGACCTTTCCGCCGGCAAGAGTATAATAGCTCTCAATCCTCACATCTCCGCTGATAGCCCGCTCGACTTCCTCAAGCACCCGGGTGGTTTCGGCCAGAGAAGCTCCGGTTGGCAGCTTGACCTTAATCATAATCCTGCCGTCATCTGTTTCAGGAAGAAATTCACTGCCCAGGCCTCGCGCCAGAGACACAGCCAGAACCAGAAGTAAAACAAAACCTATTACCACGATCAGGCGTACCCGGATTACCGACTCCAGAATCCGGCCATAAGCTTCAGTAATCCGCAGAAACTGGTTTTCAAAGTATCCGGTCCTTTTCATTGCTCCAGAACGGTCCAGCAGTGTGGCCGCTAGCATTGGAGTCAGGGTCAGGGCCGTAAACAAACTGATCACTACTATGCCGGCAATCACCAGGATCAATTCCCGGAACAGCAGGCTGATCATTCCCGGAATCAGCAGAAAGGGCAAAAAAAGTGCCAGAAAGGAAAGAGTCGCTGCAAGAAGGGCTGAGCCAATATCATTTGCAGCAGCTTCGGATGATTCCCCGACAGGAATATCAGGACTTTCTTTTAGTCTCCTGCTCACGGACTCAATCACAACAAGAGAATTGTCGACCAGAATTCCGATGGCTATAACCAGTCCGCCGAGTGAAAAAATGTTCAACGAAAAACCGCCTGTGTGCATCAAGCCAAAGTTCAGTATCAGCGTCGACACAAGAGCGATAAGGACAACCAGCACCTGCCGCCAGGAACCAAGAAAAAGCCAGACAACAGCAATTACCATCAAAGCCGCCTGGAAAGCCGAGGACTTAACCCCTGAAAGGGCTGCATTCACATAATCAGCCTGGCTTTCGATCATCCGCAGTGTAACACCCGAAGGCAGTGTTCGCGTCAATTCCCTGATCCGTTCCAAAACTGCATCAGCAACAGCAACAGTGTTGGAATCAGCCTGTTTGAAGACACTCAGAAGAACGCACTCCTGAGCGTTGAAACGAGCCACAACCCGCTTTTCTTCATGAGAATCGGTCACCTGTGCAATGTCGCGTATTTTGATCACAGACTGCCCGGAACTGAGCAGAACCACATCACGAATCTCATCAATAGACCTGAACTCGCCTATAGTCCTGGTGATGATTTCCTTGCGGCCGACAGTCACCCTGCCTCCGAACAGTTCCGTGTTCTCTTCCTTGAGTCTGCGCAGCACATCTGTCAATGAAAGTTGATATTTTTCAAGCGCTTCCTGATCAAGATGGACCCTGATCTCCCTTTTAAGGCCGCCGGCGATTTCCGTACCCGCCACTCCGGACACTGCCAGCAACTGATTCTGCAGCCAGTCTTCAACCCAGGATCTGAGCCGGACCTGGTCCCACTGACTGCTCGTTACCGCCAGCTGGACTACCGGCAATTGCGAGGGATCGGCCTTGATCACTAATGGCGGGTCCATGTCGGATGGAAGCTGCCTGGCAGCGCGAGCCATGGCAGCTAAGGCGTCCTGATATGCAATGTCAGCATTCGTGCCATAAACAAAATTCGCCATCAGTGTATACATGCCTTCGATTGAAGAAGATTCAAGATAATCTAGGTTGTCCACAGT
>JAQTRI010000421.1 GCA_028711905.1 Candidatus Wallbacteria bacterium
CAATATGGCGTTGCAGAAATTACTTTTTCCAGATTTTTCGGTCCCGACTACTGCTAGGTCATAATGGTTTTTTTCGAGCTTTTCAATAAATTTGTCATACTTAGGAATGAATGCACTGATATTGTTCACCAAATCAAAAGGGAGTTCTCTATCTGTTTGAAGCAAGGTTATCAACTGCTGATCTGAAGCTTTTGCATTCTTCATCTTTTCCAGTATTCTTAGTTTTTCATCCATAATCTCTCCTTTTTTCTGGCTGAATTGAATAAAGATACCACACTATCTTAATGTACAAAAGCCTAAATTACTTTCCCCCACCTTGAACACTGATTAACACCAGTGTCAGTCTGGTTCCCCGGCTTGGCAATGGAGGGAAACCTGCCATTCGGGAACTTGATGCGCACGATCGCCGCCTGCCAATTCCACTTTCCTCGGCCCCTGCCAGAAAGCGCAAGTGGCACAAGTTTTCTGGTTCACATGCGCGATCAGGCTGAAGTTCGGTTCATTAGCCATATTGAGGCCTCATTTTTTTGGTCTGCGGCCGAGCAGTCTGGAAATCAGTTTAATCACCAAAGCCCATGTGATTGGCGGATCGTCTTTTCTGAGCACTGCCCCTCCTGTCAGTCAACATTTGATACCTGCTGCTTCTGACAGTACAACGCAAGTTGTGATCAGAAATCTGACATGATTTTAGACAATGATTTTAGTCCGTCGATTTCATTATTAGTTTACCAACCCGGCCGATACGACCGCAAGTACCGTGAACCGATTCCAGACCCCTGACAAGATAATCCCATGTCCTTCCGTTCACAGATTGGCGCAGTTTTTCAAGAGAACTTTCCTGCTTGATCTCAGGCTGATCGGCCTGGATTTCTTTGCTGATCATAAGGGCTGCTTCTGCGTGTTCCGGCATAGCCGGATAATCGTAGTAATAATCCGAGTACAGCATGATCAGATTTTGAGCGAGTTCACCGAGCCTGGGATGTGAAGCGGTGTTTTTCGGAATGTTGCAAACCAGATCGGAAAAACACGATAGCAGATCGTGGATCTTTTCCTCGATTTCATCGTAAAAATGCTCCTGCGGCGCCTTGTCTGTTACATTCTCCCGATAAACCCTTTTCGCATACTGGTTCTTGTCCATGATGACCTCCTCTGGTTTGTTCCTGACAAGAGTAACGCGCACCATACGCGGGATCTGACATTGTATGGCACCGGAACCTGTGATAAAATCATGGCAACAATTCGAGGTGAATATGAAACAGATCAAGATCATAGTGGAAAAGCATGCTGACGGCTATGTGGCCTATCCCCTCGGCATGCGCGGCGTGGTGGTCGGCCAGGGTGACACATATGAAGAAGCCCTGTCTGACATCAAATCCGCGATTAAGTTCCACATCGAGACCTTTGGCGTAGAGGCAATGGACACAGAGGACATTCTGGAAACATTCATCGCCGAGCTGGCATTCGCATGAAATTTCCTGTTGACGCACCAAGGGATAAAGTTTTGAGAGCTCTGAAAAAACTCGGTTTCAGAATTATCCGCGAAGGGACACACATCTCAATGGCCAGAGACAATCCGGATGGCACTTCCACAGCACTGACTATGCCCAATCATCAGAAAATCAAGGGTTCCACTCTGAGAATCATTTGCACTCAATCGGGTATTCAGAGAGACGATTTCCTGAAAGCTTTTGGATCTGGATAGCGCTGAATGAGATGATTTCACCGCTCTCCGGCTTGACAATGATATCCAAGTAACTGTTACTACGCGGGATCTGACATTGTACGGCACCGGAACCTGTGATAAAATGGTAAAAAAGAAGCAGGCAATCTGATCAATATGCGGCGGACATACCAGCAGATTAAAAAAAGAGTGACGGAGGAAAAATTCAACTTCACTGTTCACGCTCTGGAAAGATGCGTGGAACGCGGCATTCAACCAGTAGAGGTGAAGGAAGCTTTGTTGCACGGAGAAATCATCGAAGATTATCCTCATGACAAGTACGGCCCAAGTGCTCTGATTTTCGGTGTTACGAATAATCGCAAGATTCTGCATGTTCTGTGCTCCATTGATCCTGTCTGGGTCATCACAGCTTACGATCCGACCGAGACTGAACTGGAATGGGACAGCACTTACAAGAGGAGGAAGCAATGAACTGCGCGTCGTGCAGCAAAGATATGATCGAAATCAAGAACGGCGAAGCGGAATTGAGGGTAAACGGAAGATTGTTTTTAGTAAGAAATGTTACCTTCATGCAATGCCGGGAATGCGGGGAAAGGGTTTTTTCTCCTGAAGTCAGTCAATGGATTTATTCCAAAATTCAAAACGGTGATTACAAGGAAGAAACCATTGTGTTGCCCGTATTGAGCGGCACTTATGGATAGACTTTCAGAGGTGTTCGGCAGCAGATATCCCTCAGATTTTATCCGTAACTCCGTTTCTTCCATGTTCGGTTGCCAGGTCGCCGGTCAAAGTGGTATGCTGTTTCCGGTCGCGTTTTTCTGGGGGGGACATGAAAATTCTGGTCATAAATCCAGGGTCGACTTCGACCAAGGCCGCTGTTTTCAATGATGAAACCATGCTCTTCCAGGAATCGATCCGGCATTCCGCCGAAGAACTCTCGCAGTTTCCCGATATCTTCAGCCAGCTCGACTACCGCAGAAAGATGGTGCGGGATTTTCTGGACCGTAATGGAGTGACTCCCGCTGATCTTGCGGCCATTGCCGCTCGCGGCGGTCCCCTGCCCCCGGCTGAAGGCGGCACATACGCAGTAAATGACGAGCTGCTGGAAGCCACGCGCAATCATTATGCCACTGAGCATCCCTCGCTGCTTGCCGTGCTCATCGCAGACAGCATCGGCAGGAGCGCTGGTATCCCCTCATACATGTCTGACCCGGTATCTGTTGACGAATGGGAAGAGACCGCCAGATTTTCAGGCATGCCCGAGCTGCCCAGAATCAGCCTGTCACACGCCCTGAACATGAGAGCAGTGGCCCGCAGGGCAGCGTCAGAAATGGGCAGGTCGTATGAGGAACTCAACCTGATCATCGTGCATCTCGGCGGCGGCATTTCCGTTTCCGCACATTGCATGGGCAGACAGATCGACAGCAACAATGCCAATGAGGACGGTCCGTTTGCTCCGGAGAGAACCGGAACTTTGCCTGCCGGACAACTCGTCAAACTGTGTTTCAGCGGCAGATACGATCAGAAGCAGATGAAGGATCTGATCACCCGTAAAGGCGGCATGACCGCTTATCTTGGTATCAACAATGCAGGCGAGGCGTTAAAAAACGCCTTGTCAGGCGATAAATTGGCTCGGCAGGTGCTGGAATCCATGATGTATCAGGTGAGCAAGGAAGTCGGGAAAATGGCCGCTGTGCTCAAAGGCTCAGTTAATGCCATTGTCGTCAGCGGCGGGATCGCTCACAATGCCGAACTGGTGGATATGATCAGGGAGCGGGTGCAATTCATCGCTCCCATGGTAGTATATCCGGGGGAAGATGAAATGCTGGCTCTGGTTCAAAGTGCATTACGAGTATTGCGTGGGGAGGAAAAAGCTAAAAATTTCGGGGGGA
>JAQTRI010000039.1 GCA_028711905.1 Candidatus Wallbacteria bacterium
AATGCCGCTTCGACTGTCAAGTACACAGGCGGATACAACGGCCAGCTCAAGCCCTGGACATATATGAGCCTGGTGATCGAAGGTGGTGGCAGCACTTACAGGAATCCAGGTTCTGACCTGTTCGTAGGTGAAACCTTTGAGGTCAGGAGCGGGACATACAACACCAATGATGGTGTGACTGACAGGAATCTGTCTGTTGCAGGCAACATCAAGATCTCTGGCGGAGTGCTGACTGTCAACACGGCCTCCAGCCTGTCCTGCTCCGGCAATTTCAGCAATGCCGGAACCTTTATGGGAGGAAGTTCGACCAATACCTTCAACAAGAACTGGACCAATACCGGAAACTACATTGCCACCAGCGGAAACACGATCCTGGACGGAGCGCTGACATTCAATAACACTGGCGCCGTGGCATTCAACGCCAACAGCGGAACTGTGAATTTCCAGAACGCAGGGGCTGCCACAATCATGGGTAATGCGACATTCAGGAATCTCACCTGTACCACAGCCGGAAAAACACTGAATTTCGAGATGGGGTCAACCCAGACTATCCAGGGAACTCTGACCATCACTGGCGGAGCCGGGAGTCTGATCAAATTCAGAAGCACAGACCTCGGAGCCTTTACCTTGGATTTCCCGAACGGTCCGCCGACTGTGACTTATACAGACCTGCAGTATTGCACAGCAGGCACCAATACAGGCATGGCCCTCAATTCTCTGAATTCCGGCAACAACACCAACTGGAACTTTGGCGGAGCGGTATGGACAGGCACTGTGAACAGTGACTGGGAAGTCGGAGGCAACTGGGATAAAGGCACAGTTCCTGTCGCAGGTGACGATGTGATGATCGGCGCGGCGGCCAATCAGCCGGTACTCTCAGCTGGGGTTGCTATTCAGTCATTGACTGTCAATACCGGGTCCACCTTGAATCTGAACGGGTTCGATATCAGTGTGACGGCTGCTGTCAGCAACAGCGGCACAATTGAACTTTCCGGCGCTGAAACAGTCACCTTTACAGGCGGGCTGACCAATAATCCTGGTTCCAGGATCATATACAACGGAGGATTCACCGGCCAGATCAGGAACTGGACATACAGGAATCTGACAATAGCCGGTGGCGCTGGAGATATATATCGTCTGCCTGGAGGCAACCTGACAGTTGCTGAAAATCTGTCGATTACAGGCGGCACATTCAACACCAACGACGGGGTGACGAACCGCAATCTTGCAGTAACAGGCAATACCACTATCTCTGTCGGCACTCTCGCGATCAGTGGCACATCTACTCTCGCCTGCACAGGAACATTCAGCAACTCCGGCATTTTCACCGGTGGTTCGGGCACTCACACATACTACGCCAACTGGACTAATACCGGAAATTACACAGCATCGAGCGGCAACACGGTTCTCTCCGGAGGACTGACCTTCAACAGCACTGGCGGAACATTCGCAGCCAATGCCGGTACAGTAGTGGCGCAAGGTGCGGGAGTGACAGTGTTTCAGGGTAACACCACTTTCCGCAACCTGAGCTGCACAACAGCAGGGAAACAACTGACTTTCACAATGGGCTCCACTCAGACAATTCAGGGGACACTGACCATCACCGGAGCAGCAGGGAACCTGATCCGGATGAGAAGCTCCGCAGTTGGTGCTTATACCCTGGATTTCCCGAACGGTCCTCAGAGTGTTTCATACGCGGATCTTCAGTACTGTGTTGCAGGAACAAACTCCGGCACTGCCAGCGATTCAGCCAACTCCGGCAACAATGTCAACTGGACCTTCGGAATAGCCACATGGACCGGAACGGTAAGCACTGACTGGGCAACGGACGGCAACTGGGATACAGGGACAGCCCCTGTGGCAGGCGATAATGTAATGATTCCATCTGCCCCATCCAATCAGCCTGTTCTATCCGGTCTTGTCTCGATCAAGGGGTTGACTGTTGACAGCGGCGCGACACTGGATCTGGCAGGGCAAACCATAACCGTTGCCGAAACAACTACCAACAGTGGCACAATCGAGCTTTCCGGCGGAGAAACGATTACCCTGACCGGCGGGATTACTCACAGCGCAGGTTCAAAAGTGATTTATACAGGCGGATATAGTGGCCAGATTCAGAACTGGTCATATCGCAATCTGAAAATCGCAGGTGCAGCTCCGGATGTTTACCGCGTGCCTGCCGCAAATCTGGCTTTAATTGAGACTCTGGAAGTCGCGAGCGGGACATTCAGCACTAATGATGGAGCAGTGGACCGCAACTTAGCTGTCGGCGGAAAGACGATTATCACAGGTGGCACGCTCGCATTAAGCGGCACATCAGCGCTGACCTGCACAGGCTCGTTCGCCAATTCCGGCACTTTCACAGGAGGCTCAGGCATCCACACTTTCAACAGTGACTGGACGAACACCGGCAACTATACAGCTACAAGCGGCAGCACCATTCTGAACAGCGCTCTGACATTCAACAACACGGGCGCCGTGGCTTTTGTCCACAACAGCGGTACTCTGATCGCCCAGGGCGCAGGTACTGTCACATTCCAGGGCAATACCTCGTTCGATGATTTCACCTGCACGACAGCAGGCAAGCAGCTGACCTTTACCATGGGTTCGATCCAGACCATTCAGGGCACACTGACCATTACAGGCACTGCCCTCAATCTGATCAGACTGCGCTCGTCAGGCCTGGGTGGATATACCCTGGACTTTCCGAACAGCCCACAGACCGTGACATACGCTGATCTGGAATATTGCACAGCCGGAACTAATTCCGGAATTGCCAATGATTCGACGAATTCAGGCAACAATGTCAACTGGACCTTTGGTATTGCCACATGGACCGGGGCTGTCGGCACGGACTGGGCGACTAACGGCAACTGGGATACTGGTGTCGCGCCTGTGGTGGGAGACAGTGTGGTGATAGCCAATGCGGCTAACCAGCCGGTACTGTCCGGCAATGTGAGTGTGAAGTCGCTGACAGTCAATGCAGGATCAACTCTGGATCTGAACGGACACAACCTGGCAGTGACCAACAATGTGACCAGCAGCGGCACGATCGAGCTGACTGGAGCAGAAACTGTAACAGCGGCCGGAATCACCAATAACGCAGGATCAAAAGTGATTTATAAGGGCGGGTATTCAGGACAGATCAAGGCCTGGACATACAGCAATCTCAGTATCGCCGCTGGCGGCGGAGACATTTACCGGATTCCCGGCGCAAACCTTTCTGTGGCTGAAACTCTGGAAGTGGCGAGTGGTACATTCAACACTAACGATGGCGCAACGGACCGCAACTTAGCTGTCAGCGGAAAAACGATTATCAGCGGAGGCACACTTGCTGTTGCCGGCACATCAACCTTGACATGCACAGGTACTTTCTCAAACGCCGGCACTTTTACCGGAGGATCAGGAACACATTCGTTCAATGCCGACTGGACCAACTCCGGTAATTATCAGGCATCGAGCGGGAGCACTCTGATCAACGGCGCAATTGTGTTCAACAACGCGGGTGTTTTCACGGATAATGGAGGCACTGTAACAGCTCAGGGAGTGGGCACTGCGACATTCCAGGGAAGCACCACATTCAACAATCTGACCTGCACGACTGCCGGAAAGCAGTTGACCTTTACCATGGGTTCCACCCAGACCATCTCAGGAACACTGACTGTCACTGGAGCAGCAGGCAGCTTAGTCAAGTTGCGCTCATCAGCTGCCGGCGCATATACCTTAGATTTCCCGAACGGGCCGCAGACAGTGACATATGCAGATCTCCAGTATTGTGTGGCAGGAACAAATTCAGGCACTGCCGATGATTCTGCTGATTCAGGCAACAATGTCGGATGGACATTCGGCATTGCCACCTGGATCGGCACAGTCAGCACTGACTGGGCTGTCAACGGGAACTGGGACACAGGTGTTGCCCCTGTTGCCGGAGACAATGTGGTGATTGCCAATGCAACAAATCAGCCCATACTGTCAGGAGTTGTTTCTGTGAAAACACTGACAATCCACAGCGGCTCGACCCTGAAACTCAACGGGCAGAGCATCAGTGTGACAGGCACAACTGTCAGCAGCGGAACGATCGAACTGTCCGGCAGCGAGACTACCACCCTGACCGGTGGCATCACCAACAATCCCGGCTCCAAGGTCACATACACCGGCGGTTACAGCGGACAGATCAAAAACTGGATATACCAGAATCTCAAAATCTCTGGAGGCGGTGGAGACATTTACCGGATTCCTGGCGCTAACCTGGAAGTGGCCGGCACGCTCGAAGTTGCAGGTGGAACGCTTAACACCAATGATGGCGCGGTTGATCGCAACTTAGTGGTGAACGGGAACACTGTTATCACTGCGGGAACACTTGCACTGAACGGCACATCCACGCTGACCTGCACAGGCACATTCTCCAATGCAGGAACCTTTACCGGAGGCGGGACAGGGACTCACTCTTTCAACGATGACTGGACCAATTCAGGCACATATACCGCCACAAGCGGGAACACTGTTCTTAACAGCACAGGTCTGACCTTCAACAATTCCGGCACTTTTAACAACAATAACGGCACAGTAACGATCCAGGGCACAGGTGTTACAGTTTTCCAGGGCAACACCATTTTCAACCATTTTACATGCACAACTGCCGGGAAGCAGATGACTTTTACTGCAGGGACCACTCAAACGATTTCAGGCACTCTGACTGTCACTGGTGCGGCAGGAAACTTAGTCAAGTTGCGTTCATCGGCTGCCGGTGCATATACCTTAGACTTCCCGAACGGTGTGCAGACAGTTACATATGCTGATCTGGAGTATTGCACGGCAGGGACCAATTCCGGCATGGCTATCACCTCTTTCAATGGAGGCAACAACACCAACTGGACATTTGGGGGAGTGACCTGGATCGGCACTGTGAGCACAGACTGGGCAGTGGGAGCCAACTGGGATTCCGGTGTGGTTCCCGTTGCAGGCGCTGGAGTGGTGATCGCTCCGGCTGCCCGCCAGCCCTCGCTCTCTGGAGCAGTCACTGTTCAGACTCTGACGATTGCCGCCGGTTCGACTTTGAATCTGAACGGGAAAAGTCTCACTGTGAATGCTGCCACAAATAACAGTGGAACAATCGAACTTTCCGGCTCTGAAACCACTACGCTGACCGGAGGCCTGACCAGTGCCGCCGGTTCCAGGGTGCTGTACCACGGAGGATATTCAGGCCCGGTCAAGGACTGGGTATACAGGAATCTGACAATCGCTGGAGCAATAGGAGATGTCTACCGGACTCCGGGAGCTAACCTGACAGTGTCTGAGGCACTGGAGGTAGAGAGCGGTACCTTTAACACTAATGACGGTACCATTGACAGGAATCTGACTCTGAACGGAAATACGGTTGTTACTGGCGGATCACTTGTGCTGAACGGATCATCCCTGATCGCCTGCGCCGGCACCATCAGCAATTCCGGAACATTCACCGGCGGATCAGGCACGCACACATTTAACGGGGACTGGACCAATACAGGAAACTTCACAGCCACCAGCGGGGACACTATTCTCAATGGAGCTCTGACATTCGACAATTCCGGTACTTTCAACGCCAATAACGGTACTGTTATTGCGCAGGGCGCGGGTGAAATCATTTTCCAGGGGGACACAACCTTCCACAATTTTACCTGCACCACTGCGGGTAAACAGCTGACTTTTACTATGGGAAGCACACAGACTGTCGCCGGCACTTTGACTATAACCGGGGCTGCAGGCAACACCATCAGCATGAGAAGCTCTGGCGCAGGGACATATACGCTGGATTTTCCGAACGGTCCGCAGACAGTTTCGTTTGCCGATCTCCAGTATTGTGTTGCCGGCACCAATGCCGGCACTGCCAACAGCTCGATCAACTCAGGCAATAATGTCAACTGGAGCTTCGGCAATGTTACCTGGAACGGATCAGTAAGCAGCGACTGGGCTGACGGTGGCAACTGGGATTCAGGGGTAACTCCCGTGGCCGGCGCTGATGTCGTGATTGCCGCAGGTACCCCCAATCAGCCGGTTCTGTCCGGGAATGTGACAGTGCAGAATCTGACTATTGCCGCAGGAGCAACGCTTGATCTGAACGGGCATAACCTGGCGGCTACCGCGACAACAGCCAATAACGGAACAATCGAGCTTTCCGGCAGCGAACTCATCACGATCACAGGTGGATTGACCAATGCCCCAGGATCGAAAGTAACTTATACCGGTGGATACAGCGGGCAGATCAAGAATTGGTCATACAGCAATCTGGAGATCGCCGGGGGCGCTGGAGACACATACAGACTCCCTGGAACCAATCTCGCTATCTCCGAAACTCTGGAGGTGACATCCGGCTCGTTCAGCACCAGCGATGGAGTGGTGGACCTGAACCTGACTGTTTCCGGGAAAACCCTGGTGACAGGCGGAACGCTTACTGTCAGCGGCACTTCTGCGTTGACGGGCACAGGCGATTTTTTCAGCAGCGGCACTGTCGCCTGCGGGTCCGGACCTGTGACTTTCTCCGGAAGGTTCGTCAATAATGGCACTTTCACCGGTGGAACAGGGACGCACACCTTTGGCGGAGACTGGTCCAACTCCTCCAATTACACAGCTACGAGCGGGAATACAGTGCTGAATGGGACCCTGACATTCAACAATACCGGGACAATCACGCATAACAGCGGAACCGTGACAGCCCAGGGCGCAGGAAATGTTACCATACAAGGTAACACTATTTTCCGCAACCTGAGCTGTACAACCGCTGGGAAGCAGCTGACCTTTGCCATGGGCAGCACTCAGACTGTCCAGGGGACCCTGACTGTGACCGGAACTTCAGGCAATCTCGTTTTGCTGAGAAGCTCTGGAGCTGGAGCATACACCCTGGATTTTCCGGGTAGCGGGCAGACGGTGAACTATGCGGATATCCAGTACTGCACAGCCGGAACCAACCAGGGAACAGCCAACAATTCACGCAACTCCGGCAGCAATACCAACTGGATTTTCGGAGCACTAACCTGGACCGGGGCTGTGAACACCGACTGGGCCAATGCCGGTAACTGGAACAGTGGTACTGTGCCTGGAACATATGACGGGGTTGAAATTTCCGCCACCGGCAATCAGCCTGTGCTGTCTGGAGCTGTGTCGATTGCAGACCTCTCTGTGGGCGGTGGTGCGACCCTGAACCTGAACGGTCAGAATTTCGCTGTCAGCGGAGTGGCCGCAAACAGCGGCACTATCGAACTTTCCGGCGCGGAAACTATCACGATCACCGGTGGACTGACCAATGCCGCAGGATCAAAGGTGGTGTACTCTGGAGGATACAGCGGTCAGATCAGGAACTGGACATACAGCAACCTGGAAATATCAGGCGGGGCTGGTGATGTCTATCGACTGCCTGGCGCAGACCTGGCGATTGCCGGAAATCTGGAAGTCATTAGTGGCACGCTCAGCACTAATGACGGAGCGGTTGCCCGCAATCTGACTGTCAGCGGGGATATCGCGCTCACAGGCGGCACACTGGCGGTAAGCGGTACTTCGTCATTAGCGTGTGCAGGTGCCTTCAACAGCAGCGGCACATTCACAGGTGGAGGCACGGGCACGCATACATATAACGGAAACTGGACCAGCACCGGCACATACGCAGCCACAAGCGGTAACACTGTGCTCAATGGGGCTGTTGTTTTCAATAATGCCGGAACTTTTACATCCGGCGGCGGCACTGTCACTGCTCAAGGAGCGGGGACAGCCGTAATTCAGGGCAACACCACCTTCAACAATCTGGTCTGTACTACGGCAGGCAAGCAGTTGACCTTTGCCATGGGCAGCACCCAGACTGTCCAGGGGACCCTGACAGTGACCGGAACTTCAGGCAATCTCGTTTTCCTGAGAAGCTCTGGAGCCGGACCATATACCCTGGATTTCCCGAATGGAACTCAGGCTGTTTCATACGCTGATCTGCAGTACTGCACTGCAGGCACGAATTCGGGCGCAGCCATCAGGTCACAGGATTCGGGCAACAACAACAACTGGATTTTCGGTGGTTTTACCTGGACCGGCGCTGTTTCGACAGACTGGAATGATATCGGGAACTGGTCAAGCGGCATCGTACCGACCGCAAGCGATGAAGTGATAATTGCCGCAACAGTCAATCAGCCGGCACTGGTGGCCGACACTGTTGTGGGAAGCCTGCAGGTCAACGCGGGGGCCACTTTGGACACAGGCGCATTTGATCTGACAGTCAGCGGCGGCAGCCCGGCGTTTATTGTTGATGGAACACTGGAAATCGAAGCCGGTACGGCGATAACGACACCGACGCTCAATGACGGGTCTTCAGTGGAATATGCCGGCGGGACAGGCTCAATCAATAACTGGACTTATCGCGATCTGGGAATCACCGGTGCAGGGACTTACAGTCTGCCTGCGGCTGTCACAGTTACTGATGACTTCAGAATAATTGCAGGTACTCTTGATTCCGCATATGCGATGAATGTGGCCGGGGAATTCTATGTAGGGCCTGCCGCTGGAATCAATGCTACCAACAATATCACAGTCACCGGACCGACACTTGAAGTAGCCGGAATCCTGAACTCGACAGGGCCTCTGACCTGCAGTGGCGAAGTACTGATCAGTGGTGACGCGACTGTTTCCGGTCCAATCAGTGCTGGAAATCTGACTGTTTCAGGATCAATGGCAGCCACTGGAGACACAACTGTCACTGACGACATTGTTAACAGTGGAACAATGACTTTAAGCGGGGACACAACCCTGGGAGGCAGTCTTGGCAATACTGGAACGATAAATGCTGATAACGGTATTCTGACATTGAACGGCAGCTGGGACAACACCGGCACATTTAACTCCGGCAGTTCAGAGGTTGTTCTGCAGGGTCCTGGAATTGCGACAATCAGTGGTTCGACTTCTTTTGACGACCTGACATGTCGCGTTGCCGGAAAAAACATTGTCTTTGAAGCGGGCATGACGCAGGAAGTCAAGGATAAGGCCGATCTCAGCGGTACCCCCGGCAACTATCTTGTGCTCAGGTCATCAGCTGAAGGTGACCAGTGGGGCTTGAGTATCCCCAACGGGAACCAGACATTGTTCAATGTCAATGTCCGGGACGCTGTAGCTGAACCCAACTTTGTCACCTGCTTCGGATCGGTTGACTCGGGTAACAACGAGAACTGGAACTTCAGTATTCTGACCCTGAAAACTCCTGAAGACGATAAGCAGGTGGGTCCGGAAATCACAGTTGTAGGTGAAGCTGTTCCTAATACTCAGATTGACATTAAAAATGTGGACACCAACCAGGTTCTGGCAACCACCGAAACACTGGCGGATGGATCGTTCATGATGACCCTGAGCGAAGGGCTTACTCCTGGAGACAACACTCTGGTGCCGATTCTGTTCGGTATCGAAGGGGCTGAAATCACTGTCCATGTTTTAGCGGAAGAAGACCTGACTCCTGACATAGTGCCGGTGGTTTCTGATGCTCTTGATGATTTCGTAGTCTCAGAAATTGCCGGGCAGCCTTTGATTACAGGAGAGGCTAAGGCCGGTCAGACTGTGGAGCTGATCGTCAGAAACACAGCCGGCACTGTCCTGGTCAGGACTTTGGCTGTTACTGAAGCTCAGGATGACGGATCATTCGCCTTTGACCCAGGTGATTACATCAGCGGGGAAACCTTTGGCAAGGGCACCAATGAAATTGTGGTGATTGTCGATGGAGTGGGAAGCAAAATCCGGCCGGTCAATATCGCGAGCCCATATGGTGTGATTTACGACAGCGTTACAGGTGAGCCGATTCAGGGCGCGACAATCGGGTTTTTCAAGAGCGGGGAACTCGTGACCATGCCGGGAGGACTTCAAAATCCACAGGTGACTGAAAGCAACGGGCAATACAAGAGCATGATCTATCAGGCCGGCACTTATGATTATGATCTGACCGCGTTCGGTTATACCTATTCCGGTAATCCCCTGCCGGCACCCGGCGCGAAAGCTCCGGGCCGGACTATCGGAAATGCTCCGGGGCATGGCAGTATTCTGGTTGATGATTCAATCCAGCGGATCGATTTCGGCATGGCTCCATCGGACACGCTTCTTGACATCACGATGAGCGCGAACAAGAGCGAGGCAGTGGTGGGCGAGGTAGTGACATACACAGTGACCCTGGCGACACGCGGCCCTGCAGATGTATCGCATGTGCGGCTTGAGAACAAGCTGCCTCCGGGATTCAAGTACTTGAACGGCAAGGTGCTGCTCAACAATCTGGCTATGGCAGACCCGACCGGGACAGCAACGCTGGAGTTTGACATCGGCACAGTGACAGCCGGGAATCCCACTATCCTGCGCTATCAGGTGGTGGTCGGGTCAGGCGTGACCTTCGGGAATTACGCGAACCACGCTTTTGCCCGCAGGCCGACAGATCTGGACGCCTCGCGCAGCGCGATTTCCAACAAAGCCTCATGCACTGTCCGTGTGATCATGGACCCGCTGTTTGATCTGGGCCTGGTCATAGGCAAGGTGTTCTGGGACCGCAATGAAAACGGCATTCAGGACGAGGGCGAGCAGCCACTGGCACATGTGCGCTTAGTGACTGAAGACGGCACAGTCATTGTGACCGATTCGTCCGGCAGATATCACATCCCGGCTATTGTTCCGGGCAGGCACTTAGTGCGCCTTGACGAGCGCAGCCTGCCGGATGGAGCGTACCTGACGACTGAAAAGGTGCAGATTGTCAATGTGACCCAGGGCATGACAGTCAAGGCCAACTTCGGGGTCAATTCGATCGACTCGCTCTTAGCCGGCATGATGAGGGATCCTGTGCGCATCGAGCGCGAGGAAGCTGTCAGCGCGAAGCTGAACGCGGATATCAGGCACAGCGAGCTGTATACAAGCGGCGGCGCTATTGTCGAGACCACAGAGATCGGGATTTTCTGCAACTATCCGGTGCATGTGACTGACTGGAAGGTGCGCGTAATCCGGAAGAAGAGCCGCAGAGTGGTGAAGACCTTTGAAGGCGGCGGCATGGAGCTTGTGCAGTTGATTCCATGGGATGGGAAGTCTTCAGATGGGAACATCCTGGAAACCGGCGAATACCTGCTGATCCTCACTGTGACCGGGAAAGACGGGAACCGCGATGTGACCAATCCAAAGGTGTTCACCGTGAAGGAATTCGGCATTGACTCCGTGGCTCAGGACCTTGGATCAAAGGGTGTGGACCGGGCCGAATGGATCAGGAACGGGCTCATGGCCAACGGCATGGGACGGCAGAACATCAAGCTCAGCGGCGGGACAGTGCGCGTGAGCGGGCTGGATCTGGGCCGTAATACCCTGCGCGTATTCAGGGGCAGCGATCCTGCGGTCGGACTCCTGCCGGTCACTGCGGGTGAGGGCGCGCACGATGCTCCGGAGCTGAGCATTGTACTGCCTGACGGGGACTGGCGCTTTGAAGTGAGCGGAGAAACCGGCGAGAGCATGGTGGGCATGGACGGGAGCATGGGAGTTTCAGAACTGCCTCCATACGAGAAATTCGTGCGCATCGGTTCTGACCGCGTGTTCTATGTGGCCATGATTGACACGGAGTTCGGCTATCACGCCAACCGCGGCCAGATCGAACCATTGACTGAAGCGGACGACAGCTTTGGACGGAAGTTCTGGATCGACGGCAAGGCCTCGTACTATATTAAAGGAAAGATACTGGGCAAGTATCTGGTGACATCGAGCTTTGATTCGGACCGGAACCAGAAGCAGGCGTTCAGGGATCTTGATCCTGAGAAATTCTATCCTGTGTACGGCGACGAATCGACAGTGAATTACGAGGCAGGCGACACGAGCGGCAGGCTGTATGTGATGGTGGAAGGGCCGAAGGGATCAAAAGCGCAGTGGGGCAATTACGGAACCGGCCTGACCGACACTGATCTGGCGCAGTACAACAGGACCCTGTACGGTGGAAAGCTGGACTGGCGGACTGTGAGCGAGAACCGGTATGGCGAGCCGTACGGGAGGGTGATCGCGTTCCAGGCGGATGTGAGACAGAAGGCTGCGCATGTGGAATTCCTGGGCACAGGCGGTTCCCTGTTCTATCTCAAGCACCAGGATGTGGTGGAAGGCAGCGAGAAGATCAGAATCGAGATCAGGGACAAGATCACCGGGCTGGTTCTTTCAAACACAGAGCAGCGGCCGGGCGTGGACTATGACATTGAATACAGCCAGGGCCGGATCGTATTCAGGACAGCCGTGACATCGAGCGTGGATTCCGGATCGCTGATCGGCAGAAAGCTTCTGGACGGCCACCCGGTGTTTGTGGTTGCAGACTATGAATACGAGCAGAAGGACCGATACGATGAAGGCAGCCGCGGTGTGCGCGGGCAGGCCGCGCTGGGCGACTTTGTGAAACTTGGCGGCACCTATGTGGAAGAAGAGATGCCCGGCAGCGAATACACGCTGAAAGCCGGAGACGCTGTCATGCACTTCGGGAAGCGGGTGACACTGAGGGGCGAAATCGCCGAATCGGAATCTGAGGGCACAGGAAGCTTTGTGTCCACTGACGGCGGGCTGCATTTTGTGGCCATGCCCGGAGCGGAAGGCAAGACCGGCCGCGCCGAAAGCGTGAGCGGCGAAGGGCAGTTCAACTGGCTGGGCTTCAGCGCGTACTACCAGAATATGGACCGGAACTTCTATTCACCTGCTGTGATATCGCAGCAGGGCAAGGAAACGATCGGCGGAGGCTTTGTCATCGACCTGTCCGACAGCACGCAATTCAAGGCACGCTACGATGTGCAGAAACTGCTGGAAGACGGGAACCCGGCGAGCCGCGAGCAGCTTGGTGCGCAGAAGACCGAAGCAGCTGTGGCGCAATTGACGCATGTGCATAACAGGCTGCGGTTCACGAGCGAATATCGTGAACTGGGAGTGGAAGAGAAGAGGGCTGAGTATGCGTCTGAGACCAATGCCGGGAACCGCGACCGCACAGCAGCGTTCCGCGTGGACTACAGCCTGAGCGAACGGGCCGGGGCGTATGTCGAGCACCAGGAAACCATTTCCGGCAACGCCAACCATGTGTCAACCGGCGGATTCAAGGTGAAGATGGGCGAGCGGTGGCGGACCGACCTGTCGTTCAGCGATGGAACAAACGGCAATGCTGCTAAGGCTGAACTGGCATACAGCGCTGGCGAGAAACTGCAGCTGTCGAGCGGATACACATGGACACGGAGCATGTCCGGACTGGGCCGGGGCCTGGCAACGACCGGATGGACATACAAGCTCAACGACCGGATGAAGTTCACAGGCAACTATGCCTGGGACACCGAAGCCGGTGAAGACAGGAGCTCGCAGGCAACAGTGGGCGTGGACGGGCAGATCAATGAGAAGACCTCAGTGCGCTCGACATATGCGATCAGCGACTCTGACAGCGGCGACAAGGTGCAGAGCCTGAGCGTAGGCACAACAAGGAAGCTGTCCGATGACCTGAACCTGACAGCGGACCGGACTTTTGCCAGAACACTGGACAGGATCATCCAGTCTGATGGAGTGAGCTTAGCTAAGGACCTTGGGGACGGCAGGAAGCTGGAAGCAAAGGTGAGCCGTCAGAAAGCGCAGGGAGACAGGGAATATTCGGATTCCAACATCTTCGGCCTGAGCGGCACGCTCAATGACAGGTGGAGCGGCAGCCTGCAGTATGAAAAGGGCGATGTGCAGAACTTGGACGGCACAACGGCCAAGAGGCAGTCCGGCGCGCTGGGACTGGGCTTCGCCGAATTGGACGCTGAAACAGGTGCTGTGAAGCTGAAGGCCTCTCTGAAGGGTGAAATCCGCTTGGACAACGGTCTTGAGGACCAGAGCCAGTACTTAGTGTTCAGCGCGGTGGAAGGCAAACTGGACCCGGACATGACACTGTTCGCCAAGGCGCACTTAAGCCGGACGCATAACAGGAGCACGGCGAGCCAGGTGAGCAGCTACAAGGAGATGGTGTTCGGCACAGGATACAGGCCGGTTCTAAATGACAAACTGAACCTGATCGGCCGGTACACATACATCGAGGGCGATGGCCCTGCTGAGCAGATCAACAGGAACGACATCGAGGAAACAAACGCGCATGTGGTTTCTGTGGATGCGGTGTATGACCTGGGCGAAAGGCTTTCCGTGTCCGGGAAATATGCTGCCAGGATCAGCAACGAGAAGGTGACCGGTTTCGACTTTGCAAAGACCAGGACATGGCTGGTATCGAACCGGTTCACATACAGCCTTGATCGCAACAACAAAGTGGCGGCCGAATACCGCGTGCTGGCCCAGAGGGAAGCCCATGACCGGAAGAGCGGGGCCCTGATCGAGTACATCAGGAGAATGAACGAAACCGTGCAGGTGGGAGTGGGATACAATTTCACGGACTTCAACGATGACCTGGCGCGGCTGGATTACAAGTATCACGGCCCGTTCGTCAACCTGACCGGGGCATTCTATGACCGCGCGCCTGAAGAGAAGAAGCGGAGAGTGATCACGCCATACGAAGAACGCATCAAAAGCTGGTCCATGGAACTGGTGAAGAACGAACTGTCACGGCAGGACAGCCCGATCATGAGCGAACTGACTGAGCTGTACAGCTTAGCCCAGGAATACACAGGCAATGGCATGAAATCTGAGGCAGTCAAGATCTATGCCAGAATCAAGGATGTCACGGCAGTGATGTATGAAGAGGCTGAGGCCTATGTCAGAAAGCGCGTTGAACTGGAATACAAACTGCGCGAA
>JAQTRI010000422.1 GCA_028711905.1 Candidatus Wallbacteria bacterium
CGGAGAAATCGACGACTCGCCTGTGCTGATGTGCCGGGTCCGAATGCGCTCCCTTGGCGGCACAGGCTCCACAACAGTCACGCTGACTGACGCTACAGTCAACAGCGTCCGAGGTTCTGACCAGACACTGAACCTCTGGGTCGGTGAGGAATCAATCACTACTGTCGGAATATCCGGAGGAACAGCCACAGGCCCGGGCGGACTTACCCTGACCTTTCCTGCAGGGGCGGTTATTTCCAATACTCCCGTGTCTGTCGAAAAACTGGCGCTGTCATCCCTGCCGATCGAGTTCCCACCCATGGCAGAGTTCACGCCAACGACCATGGCCTGGAAACTGGGACCGGACATGGAATTCCGCAGGCCTGTAAACTTCAAGGTCGATTACACGGATGCAGACCTGAGCACAGCAAGCGAATCACTTCTGATGCTCTTCTGGCTCGATCCGTCAGTCAATAAATGGGTGCGCCAGAACGGCTCCGTTGATGCCGCATCCAATGTTTTCACAGCCACGATCACGCATTTTTCATACTTTGTGCTGGCTGCAGACACCATGGATACTCCCCATATCCGCATCACCAGGCTTAATGCCAGGCCTAATCCTTTTTCACCGAACAATGACAACAAGAATGACCTGACCACGATATCGTTCCACATCTCCAGGGACGCCAAGGAGGCAACCCTGAAGGTTTTCGATGTTAACGGCCGCCTCATCAGGCTGTTATTCGAAAAACTTGCCCTGTTCAAAGGTGAAAACCAGTTCGAGTGGGACGGGAAAAACGGCTATGGCGACACCATGGCCACAGGCATCTATATTTACTATCTCGGGGTCAGGGACAATGACAACCGCCTGGACGAGGCCAGCAAGACCGTGGTCATCTCCAGGCACATGAAGGATTGAATGAAGCGCATAATTGGCCTGTTGCTGATCACGGCACTCTATGGATTGCTGCACGCTGAATTCGAGGACAAGAATGTTTCGGCAAGGGTTGAAGCCCTTGGCGGAGCCTTTGTGGCCATGGCAGACGATCCATCATCCATGTATTACAACCCTGCGGGAATAACCCTCAACTGGCGAAGAGAAATGATCTGCAGCTATTCCCGCCCATTCAACCTGAACGAGCTGATCCACCAGTACACGGCTTTTACCACCCCTTTCCTGCCATACTGCCACCTGGGCATGGGTGTCGAACGCTTCGGCGACGGCAGATACCAGGAAGATACGCTGAGTTTTGCCATTGCCCGAGAGGTAGTCAAGGGACACAGGGTGGGAATCGCTTTGAAAAGCCTGGGATCCAAGATTGAAAACACGGACGATCACTGGGCGAGATCAGTAGACTTTGGAGTGCTGTCTGACCTGGGACCCAAAACCAGAATAGGATTTTCAGCCCGCAACGCCAATCACCCGTTCGTCAACGAACAGGTGCGCTCATATTTCAGGCTGGGGTTCATATTCCAGCCCAATGACAAGATCAAGCTGCTGACTGACTTCATCAAGCCCCAGACCGTAACCTCGGAAGACAAGCTTTCATGCCACATCGGGCAGGAAATGGAGATTGCTGAAGGGATATTCGTCAGGCTCGGATTCAGAACCCAGCCGGAACGGCTGTCATACGGATTCGGAATTGTGCACAAAGAGATCAAGATCGATTATTCCTACATGGCTCATGTGGAGCTGGCATCGAGTCACAGGGTTTCAATGGGGATAAAATTCTAATGCTGTTGCAGAGTTTATCTGTAAAACATTTTCTGCCCGGCAGTGTGCTGCCAGACTTTGTCGGGAAAAGCGATCAGCTTTCTGCAATCTCCAAGCCTGCGAAGGAGTTGCGGAAAGCTGTGAGCGGCAGGACCCGAATGGCCAGTTATGAGATTGCTGCCGGCAATGTTGACCACGAATCACATTCTGCCGGGCATTGCATAAAAACGCAGATTGTTCAGGTTTGTACCTGCCCAATTTACCCGGCGCTGTATATTATTGTAATCTTCCTTTCCCTTTTGGCAGCTCCTGCCGCGGCCAAGATCGATGACCGTATCGACCTCAACTTGGCGACAAGCGATCATCTGCTGACATTATTCGGCATCACTGAGCACGATGCAGACAACATTCTCAAATACAGGATGGAACACCAGGAGTTCAAAAGAATCGAAGAGCTGGTTCCCATCATCGGCGAAGACAAGTTCGAACTCGTCAAATACGACATCAAAGTCACACCCCTGGAGTCCCGCTTCCGCGATGCGCTTTCAGGGTATGCGACCTTCGACCAGTATAATCTGGATGTGTATGATCCGGCAAAAGGCGGAGCTCATTCCCAGTTCTACGGCAAATTCTATGTCAGTTTCTACGATGCGGTAAATATTTCACTGCAGAAGAAAAAAAATTACGACGATTACTGGACAGAGCTTTTCTACAAACAGAAATGGGAATACCTGCGCACAGTTACTTTCAATATCTACGAACGGGAAACCAGAGAAGACACTGAAAACACCAGGGTGGAACCGGAGATTGAGCTGTTCAAAACCGTGGACCTGGCGGAAGAACGCAAAGAAAAGGCAGACAGCGCCTTTGATTTTCTCGATGAGTATTTTGAAGGTAAACCCAAGCAGCAGAAAAAGAAAAACCCTGTCACAGGGGGTGAGTTTCTGCTTCCGGACACTGATGTCAACCATCATATGCAGCTGGAAAACTCCAAGCGCCGTCTTTATGAAGAACAGGCTGCCAAAACCCGTTACATCAACCGCGATGAAAGACGCGACACCTTGCCGCCGCGCGAACTGCCTGCAGAGGAAGAAGATAAACTGGAAGAGGTTCCCGATGGTCCGCATTTCAAAAAAGTGCTGCGCCAGAAGGCTGTTGTCGGCAATTTCTGGCTGCCCTCAGTCAGAAGCCCGCTGGTGGCCAAAAGCAGCAGCGAACACATCCGCGGCCTGCGCTGGTATTACTTCCAGGATGAATGGGACAGTTCCTTCTTCTACGGCAATATGCCGATCAAAGACGGCAAAGTATTCGGCTGCGACTTTAACATGAATGTCGGCAAAGATGCCCAAATGTCAATCGTTGGTTACAACATGATCGAGCGCAGATACAACAACCGTTTTCCCTGCTTCGCCTTGTCAGGCAGCAAACAGATAACAAAAAACACTTCTTTATACATGGAATACGATCATGTGTCAGGAAAGGCCTTTGGGGTATACGGAAAAGTTTACACCTCACTCGGCCAGTACTCACTCACAACCACGCTCAACACCACCACAGCCACATACAAGGACTTCAGCCAGCTCGATCCGTATTATTATCCGTCCTTCAATCAATTCGGCGGATTGCTTGAGGGTTCGTTCCAACTCGGTTACGACTTTTTCCAAAGTTCGAACCTGACCCTGACAGTGAACAACACCAGAGGAAAAGGGAATTATTATACCCAGAACGAAAAAGCCATCCAGGAATACAGTCTGAATTTCAATTATGAACCACTTTCCGACTGGAACTTCGATGTAGTCACATCCGTTAAAAGCAACAATTATAACGAGGACACATGTAAAAACGGGTTCCAGTTCCT
>JAQTRI010000423.1 GCA_028711905.1 Candidatus Wallbacteria bacterium
GTCGCCACATTGATTGCCGCCATGTCGGACAGTTTGCTGTAATGCAGGTAGTAGCTCTGGAGCTCCAGTGTGATGTTGTCGATCAGAAAGCCGTCGATCCGGTAAGCTGAGCCTTTTGTAAAGAAAGACTCTTTCAGGACCTTGTTCCCTCCGCTTTCAGCTGTGATCCTCAGTCCGAAATCCAACGGAACGACCCTGGCGCCGTCAGGAGCATAAAACATGAGGGTGGCGTAAAAGTCATTATTGATACTGATCGGGTCCATATCCTGCCCTCTGATCTCCCCGATGAGCACCAGCACGGAATCTGCCCTCAGATTCTGATAGGGGAAATCCATGCGGGAACTGATCTCTCCGCGGTCCGTGTAAAACGGATCGTCCAAGCCGTTGGCGTCAGCGTCTTCGGATATCGGATAATTATCGTTTTCGTGATGTTTTTCCAGCACCATTTCCTCAAAAAAGTCTCCAGGCATGTCCCAGGTGTCGAATTCGGTTTCCTCGAAATAAGAAAACACATTCCTCAGGAGTAGTTCATCGTACCGGCCAAGGTTTACAGCGTTGAAATCCAGGGCTGAGGATTTCTCGATGATCGGGCGTTCAAAGAGTATTCTGCAGTACATTGGGGCTGTGCCTGGATGAATTTCATGCACCTGCAGAACAGTGATTTTACCGTCAGGTTGATCAACAGTGACTTCATGGAGCAGTATCAGGTCCGGAGTGGCTGTATAGTCTTCAAGATTCAGCGGAAAATCAGCGTAAAGCGAGTTGTTGAGCTTTATGCGTACGATGTAATGCTCGCTTTTGCGTTCCAGTCCGGAAATGCGAAAGCAATTGTAACCAACGGATGGGAACTGCATGACCTGCTCGGTGCCGTTTTCGATCCAGGCCAGCTCCAGTATGAGATTGTTCTGTACGAACACAGGTGAAGGCGCGCTGAAAACGGAAGACTTTCCGGAAATCACCACACCCAGGTTTATCATGTTCACTGTGCGAATGCCCAGGATTGTTGACAGATCGGTGATTGAAGCATCCCCTCCGGATGCTCCTCCTGCTCCGCATCCGGACAGGGCTACAAGCAGCAAGGCTGCCGCCAGCAATGGGAAAATTCGGGACAGTATAAGAAAACGCCTTGATTCCATCATGTCATTATCCGTATCGGAATAATGGGGGAAATCATAATTCATTCAGGTAATTGGTGATAGGTGATAGGTGATTGGTAAAGCCGATGTGTCCCGTGTAGGGGGCGATTTTAAATCGCCCCGTCCCTTGTTATGCGGTTGAAAAGTTCCTGCGGCAAAGAACCAGCCCGGCCTGAACGGTTCATGAACAGATGGGTTGTCTCAGCTTCTATCAGCAGTTCGCGCTCCCTGACAATGCGATAGGAAAAACGGATTACGCGCTTAGTCAGCTCTGCCGCTGTGGTGATGGTTTCGATCAGATCGTCATAGCGGGCCGCTTTGTGATAACGGATCTTCAAATCTACAACCGGCAGGAAAAAGCCGTTCTCTTCCATTTCGCGATAGGAGAATCCCCGGCTTCTCAACCACTCTGTGCGGCCCACCTCCAGAAAAACGCAGTAGTGGGCATAATAGACGAAGCCCATGCTGTCGACTTCAGAGTAGCGGATGCGGGAGGTGATGGTGGTTTCGTGATTATGTTTCATGGCTGTTCAATCGTATGCAGGCGGGTGGTGGGTAATAGGTGACAGGTAATGGGTAATGGGTAAACGGTAATCGGAGAATTTTGAATGTTGAATTTTGAATGTTGAATCAGGAAACAGGCGGAAAGCTTTCTGTTATTCAAAATTAAGCATTCAACATTCAACATTTTCCTCAGTTTTCGTCCATTGCAGTTACGCGCATTACCTCTTCGATGGTGGTCAGTCCTGCCAGCACCTTTAAAAGGCCGTCCTCGCGCAGGGTGCGCATGCCTTTGCGTCGGCCTTCAGCCTTGATGGTCGAGGCCGGGGTTTTGTATACGATCAGCTCGCGGATCTTTTCGTCAGGGAACAGGAGCTCATTGATGGCATGCCGGCCCTGATATCCGGTGAACTTGCATTGCTTACAGCCTTTGCCGCGGTAAAGCTTGGTATTGGCAGGCAGTTCCTTGCCCAGAAGATCATTGAGCTTTTTGATGATCTTGGGGTTGACTGTGTATTCTTCCTTGCACAGCGGGCAGACTAAGCGGATCAGGCGCTGGGCCATCATGCAGATGACTGAGGAAGCTACCAGGAACGGTTCCACTCCCATGTCGATCAGTCGGGTGACAGCGCTGGCAGCGTCATTGGTGTGAAGGGTGGAAAAGACCAAGTGCCCGGTCAGAGAAGCGCGCACCGCTGTTTCCGCGGTCTCGTAATCGCGGATTTCGCCGACTAAGATGATGTTAGGGTCCTGGCGCAGGATGGAGCGCAGGCCTGAGGCAAAGGTGTAACCCGCTTTGACATTGACCTGTGACTGGTTGACAATCGACATCTTGTATTCCACCGGGTCTTCGATGGTGACGATGTTCTTGTCCAGAGCATTGATACGGTCGACCGAAGCGTAAAGGGTTGTGGACTTGCCGCTGCCTGTCGGACCGGTGACTAAGATAATGCCATTGGGCTTGTGGATAATGGTGTCGTATCTTTTCAGCACATCCTTGGCGAACCCGAGTTCTTCCAGCTGGATCAGCTTATTGAATTTGTCCAGAATTCTGAGCACGACTTTTTCGCTGTGAATGGTGGGAAAGGTCGAAACGCGCAGGTCGTATTCCCGGCCCTGGCATTTAATGGCAACGCGACCGTCCTGGGGAACGCGCTTTTCGGAGATATCCATACCGGACATGATCTTGACCCTGGACACAAGGGAGAACTCCAGTTCTTTGGCTAATGACATGACCTCCTGCAGCATGCCGTCTATGCGGTAGCGCACACGCACGATTTTTTCATCAGGTTCGATGTGGATGTCGGAGGCCTTTTCGCTGATGGCTTTCATGATGATCAGGTTGACGAGTTTGATGACAGGAGCCGCGCCCTCTTCAGTCGAGAAAACATCGATGTCCTGGCCTTCGAATTTGATGCCTGTGATACCCTCTGAGACTTTCTTCAGTTCGCTGAGGGCGATATCTTCTTCGCTTTTGGAAGCAGGCTGGGCTGCCGCTGCCGCGTAATACTTGTTGATGGCATCGTCAATCTCGGACATCTTTGAGACCAAGGGCTTGACCTCGCAGCTGGTGGTCTGTTTCAGGTTTTCGATCACAAAGCTGTCGAGCGGATCGACCATGGTGACAGTAATCGTGTTTTTGACTTTCAGCAGGGCAATCAGGTGATACTTGCGGGCTATATTCTCCGGAATCAGCTTGACCACTGCCGGATCGATGACATAGTTATCGAGATTAGCGTATGAGAGGTTGAGGTGTTTTTCGTAAAACTCGACCATGGATTTTTCATCGATCAGGTTCAGACTGAGCAGGATGGAACCAATGCTGTCCCCTGTTCTTTTCTGCTCTTCATAAATCTTGGCGATGTCATCATCCGAGAGCTGGCCTGAGCCTTTCAGG
>JAQTRI010000040.1 GCA_028711905.1 Candidatus Wallbacteria bacterium
CTGTTGAGCTGACCTTCAGCAGGACCATGGACACACTGGTTGATCCTGTGGTTACACTTGGCGGCCATGCAGTGGGCAAGACCGGATTTTCCGGTACTGTCTGGCAGGGCAGCGTGGTTATTGACAAGACATGGGGCACTCTGGCCCAGCATACGCTCAGCGTGTCCGGAGCAAAGGACGCATCCGGCAACAGCATGACTGCCGACACTTCGCGCCAGTACTGGGTGGATGCTGTGGATGCTGATTTTGTCAGCCTGAGTGTGTTCGACACAGGCGATCCTGCGGACAATGACGGCATTTTCCGCAAGGGGCAGACCCTGAAGGTCCGCCTGGTTACTGAAAACGACAGTGTCGGTGCAGCCACCGCAGAAGTGAACAACACTGCCGTCGGCTGGCCGGGCAATGGAAAAGAGGCCATGGCATCCTTTAATACAGGCGAGGATTACACATACGAAGTCACATGGCTGATCACCAATGAGGTGGAAAGCGACAGATACACTGTTTATACCTGGTTCGGCAGCGGACGCACACGCACCAAAGAGATCATAATCGACAACACCCGGCCATTGGTCAGCACTTTCGACATCTTTGACATTGAAGGCAATCCTGACCCGTTCGGAGAGGAAACAGTGTGTGTGACCCTGGAATTCGTGGATCTGCCGGTGTTCGGGGATGGTATCAACACCAGTCATGCGCTGAGTGTGTACATCGGCACTAAGGAAGTGACAGGAGCCTGGCGCAGTGCCGCTGCCTGGAGCGGAGAAGTGCTCATCCCAGGCGGATGGAGCGGTTACCAGACCCTGGAAGTCAGCGGAGCCACTGATTTCGCCGGCAACACGATGGAAACCGATGCTTCCTGCGCCTATATGGTGGATACTGTCAAGCCTGAGATCTTCTCGGTCAGTTCCGTGCATTCGGGTGGAAAAGCCGGAACGCCTGAAGCCCAGGCCTTTGACAATGGGTATGTCACATTCGAGATCGTGTTCGACAAGGCCATGGATACCACAGTCAATCCGGTCGTGACCCTTGGAGGGCACACTGTGGCAAAATCTTCTTATTCAGGCAGCACCTGGATCGGACTTGCGCACATCACTTCTTCATGGGGAACGACTGCTGAGATGGTCTTTTCTGTCAGTTCGGCGCGCGATCTGGTGGGCAATGTCATGATTCCGGACACCTCAGGCGGATACTGGGTCGCTCCCAAGCCCGGAGATGCGGATTTCGGCAGCTTAGATTCAAGGGATGACTCAATATCACAGGATTCGGATGAGGTCTATCACGCCGGGCAGCAGGTGCGCATCGTGCTTGTCACTACTGCCGACGACACAGGCGCGGCTACTGTGGAGATCACCAATGCCGCCACAGGCTGGGGCGGCACAGGCAAGCTGGCCATGGCTGTCGACTCCTTTATCCCCTTTGTCGATCAGTATACATACAAGCATGTCTGGGACACTACAGGGCTCACAAGCAGCGAGGCCTACCTTGCCACTGTCTGGTTCGGTAACGGCCATACCGAGTCTTTCGGGCTGACCCTGGACAATACCAAGCCTACAGCCGCTGTGCTTGTCACATCCTCAACCCTTCCCTCAGCAGCACCTTTCTCTGCTGAAGTGCTGACAGTAGTGGTTAACTTTACTGACGGTCCGGCCTTCAGCACAGGCATGAACACAAAAGAAACCCTGGCAGTCAGCTTCTCAGGCATTGGATCAGTCAGCGGGGCATGGACATCGAATGTGCAGTGGTCCGGAACAAAAACCATCAGCCCGAACCAGTTCAACGGCACATCCACCCTGACTGTGACAGGAGCGAATGACCGCGCAGCCAATGCCGCTGACCCGTGGAGCGGAACCTTTGAGATCGACACTGCCAAGCCTTTCTGCACTAATATTGCCGCTCTGCCGCCTTCACCGTTCGGCAGTGAAACAGTGCGCTTTGTTGTGACATTCTCGGATAGCGGCAGTCACATGAACACAGGATCAGCCCCTGCGGTTTTCCTGTGTTTTGGCCCGACAACAGAGATTGCTGTTGATCAGAACAGCGGCTGGAGCGACAGCCTGACCTGGTCCGGTGAAGTGGATGTCCCGTCCGGCTGGAACGGCACCTGTTCAGTGGTAGTGACCGGGGCTTCAGACAGGGCCGGATATGTCGCTGATGCCTTTGAAGCCCTGTTTGAAGTGGACACAGCTTCACCTGAAGTTGCGCTGGTGCAGACTGATCCCGGGCCTGTGCTGCCTGCCGGGTCTGTTGAGATAGGTGTGATATTCAATGAATTGATGGACACAGGCGAGGTTCTGACGGTTCTTCTGAGCGGCGAGGTGGTGATCGGCGGCTGGGGAGATGATTTCACCTGGTCCGGCGAGATTTCAGTGCCTGATGGATGGAACGGCTATGCTGCCTGCGCTGTCGGCGGCGGTCAAGATCTGGCCGGTAACCGCATGCTGACTGATGAAACACAGTTTCTGCTTGTGGATACGAAAAAGCCGCTGATTTCCAGCATTGATCCTCCGGAGAATCTCGAGGCCGATGCATTCGGCAATGGATATGTCTATTTTGATGTCACATTCGATGAAACCATGGAAGCGTCCATTGAGCCTCTGGTAACACTCGGAGGCCACCCCCTTTATATGACCGGCTATGGCGGACAGGTCTGGACCGGCAGGGCTCACATTACTTCATCCTGGGGCGCAAAGGCCAGAATGACGATGGAAGTCAGCCTGGCCCGTGATTCCGCCGGTAATGTCATGCTTCCGGATTCATCGCGCAGGTACTGGGTGGAACCTGCGGCAGGCAGCGCTGATTTTCTGGCTCTTGACACCCGTGATTTTTCGGATCATTCAGACAGTGACGAGACCTATCACGCGGGCCAGTCAGTGGAGATTGTGCTGACCACACTCAACGACACATCCGGCGCAGCCTACTGCGAGGTGATCAAGACCAATGGAGGCTGGATCGGCACAGGGCTTCAGGACATGAGCGTGACCGGACCCATGAGCGGGGATTCCTATATCTATAAGTTCGTATGGAATACAAGCGGCCGCAATGAGAGCGATGCTTACCGTGCTACAGTCACCTATGGAAGCGGTGACGCTGTTTCCATAGACATCCGGCTGGACAACACGCAGCCAATGCTTTCCAATGCAGTGGTCACTTCTTCGGTTATGCCTTCCGCATCTCCGTTTACGGCTGAGGTGCTGACAGTCACGCTTTCCTACAGCGACAATCCATCCTGGTCGCCGAAAATGGACACCACCAGGCCCCTTACCGTTGCGTTTTCCGGGATCGGTCCGGTCAGCGGGAACTGGCTGTCCAATCTGCAGTGGCGGGGCACGATCACTGTGGCGCAGGATTCTTACAACGGCACTTCGGCTCTGACAGCAACAGGAGCCTTTGACCGGGCCGGCAACTCAGCTGTGGCCACACCGTACAATTTTGTGTTCGATACTTCCAGGCCTGTGGTTGCGAGCGTCTCGCCTGATCCACCTGATCCGTTCTGCAGCGAAACCATTGATTTTCTCGTCACATTCGATGACGGAGCAGGCACAAAGATGAAAACCACATATCCGGCGACTGTCAAACTGGCTCACACAGGCAGTTCAGAAGTGGCTGTCAGCGGGATGTGGCTTTCCAATCTGCTCTGGTCAGGCAGCGGCACAGTGCCTGCCGGGTGGAACGGCACCTGCGATGTTACAATCAGCGGAGCCCGTGACTCAGCCGGTTACTCGATTACAAGCCACAAAACTGTGTTTGAGGTGGACACGCTCAAACCGACCGTGCTCTCCGTATCCCCGGCTTCAGGCACAACCCTGCCTGAGGGAGCGACTGTTTTCACCATTGATTTCAATGAGGCCATGGACAGCGGATCAGCATTGACCGTAACATTTAACGGCAATGCTGTTACCGGAGATTTTTCAGACAGCGATACATGGATCGGCTCATACAGCATACCTGCCGGATGGAGCGGGAGCAAAACCCTTTCCATCTCAGGGGGAACCGATCCTGCGGGCAATGTCATGACAGCAGACAGCAGCCGCACTTATCCTGTGGACACGGTCAAGCCGGAAATTCTCTCGGTTTCCGCCTCGCATACATCCGGCAAGCCCGGAACCCCGGAACTCCAGGCCTTCCCCAGTGGCTTCTGCACATTCGAGATTGTGTTCACCAAAGCTATGAATTCCTCAGTCGCGCCTGTCATTCTTTTTGGCGGGCATACTGTTGAAACCAGAAGCTATTCAGGAACCACCTGGATCGGCCGTGTGCACATCACTGCGTCATGGGGAGCTACAGCAGAGACTACACTGGCGGTTTCCGGCGCGCGCGACTCAGCTGGAAACACCATGGCTCCGGACTCCACGCGTAAGTGGTGGGTCGCGCCAGGGCCGGGAGACGCAGCATTCCGCAGTCTTGACACCAGGGATTCTCTCAATGCCAACGACAGTGATGAGATCTATCACAAGGGCCAGACAGTCAATATTGTGCTCAAGACCATGACTGACAACATGGGGGAGGCCTCCTGCCGTATCGATAAAACCGGCGGCGGATGGGCAGGGATCGGGCCTGTGGCCATGGTTGTTCTGGAAACGCCGCAGGATGCCAATGAATACTATACATATCAGTATTCATGGAATACGACCGGCCGCGCAGAGGGCAGCGATTACCGCGCCACAGTTTACTATGGCAAAGACCGGACTTCTGAGATAAACATCCTGATCGACAACACTAAGCCGGTGGTTTCGAGCGTATCAGCGCTTTCATCGACCCTTCCGGCTGCTGAGCCGTTTTCCGCTGAAGTGGTGACAGTAACGGTCAGCTTCTCTGATTCTCCGGCCTTTGCCGGGGGTATGGACACGAGTGTGAATATTACACCTTTCTTTGCCGGTATCGGCAATGTGACAGGAACATGGACCGGAGCGACAACCTGGTCAGGCACGATTTCATTCGCGCCTGACAGCTTCAACGGGCTGACCACACTGGAAATATCCGGAGCGTATGACCGGGCCGGCAACAGCATCATTACCTGGCAGGACACCTGTGAAGTCGACACAAGCAAGCCGGTTGTGGCTGGTCTTGCCACTATACCGGCCGCGCCCTTCAAGCGCGAACTTGTGAGCCTGAAATGGTCGTTTACTGACTCAGGCACGAAAATGGACACATTGATCGAGCCTGTGGCGCGACTCTTCCACCAGGGAAGCCCTGAAGTGGCGATAGATATCGACAGCGGATGGAGAAACAACCTGACATGGTCCGGAGAGGTCTGGATTCCTGACACCTGGAACGGCACCTGCGCTGTCAGGCTTTACGGCGCGTATGACCGGGTCGGATATATGGCCGACACACATGAAACAATTGTGATTGTCGATACAATCAAGCCATTTATCCAGTCCCTGTCTCCCCCGGCCGGGTCGCTGCTGGGCTTTTCCAAGGTCCCGCTTCTGATCCAGTTCAGCGAGGAAATGCGGACTCAGGAAGTGCTGAGTGTTAAATTCGGCACTCTTACTGTTGCCGGAGCATGGTACTCGGCTGTTACCTGGTCGGGCGAGATCAGCGTGCCATATACCTGGAACGGGGATGTGACCCTGATGGTGAGCGGCGGACGGGATCTGGCGCGCAATACCATGACCTCATCCGCGAATGTTTATCACGCCGACACATACCCGCCTGTGGTGACTGCTGTCACTCCGAGCGTGATCGGTACCATCGGGCATCAGCCTGTGTCTTTTACCATTGATTTCAGCGATAACGCGCCTTACGGCATGGATGTAACCAAGGCCCCGACAGTGGCTTTTGGCGGAGTCAGCCTGACAGGCTCCTGGTATGATTCAGACACATGGATTGGAAGCATGACCCCGGCATACGGCTGGAGCGGCTGGAAGGTGCTGACCATCTCCGGAGCCCGGGACGCTGCAGGCAACACCATGCCTCTTTACAGCGGTTACAGTCAGCAGGTGGATACCATCCAGCCTGCGGTTTCAAGCATCACCACGCTGCCGCCCGCGCCCATCGGCACAGTGTCCGCCAATCCTTACAGCAACGGATTCATCAATTTTACGGTGAATTTCAGCAAAACCATGGATACAACTGTAAACCCGGTTATAGCGCTCGGCGGTCGTCTGCTGGAAAAAACCGGTTACGCCGGAAGCGTCTGGACCGGTCGCATCTGGATCGATTCTTCCTGGGGGGATCTGGCCCAGCACACGCTGTCAATCAGCGGGGCCTTTGACACAAGGCTCAATGAAATGGCTGACGACAATTCACACAAATACTGGGTGATTTACCGTGACGCCGAGCTTCTGAGCATAGGCAGCTCAGACGACATCGATATTTCAGACAATGACGAGATCTATCACACAGGCCAGCGCATTGTATTCACCCTGCTTACGATCAATGACACCCAGTGGCGCGCCACCTGTGAAGTGACCAATGCATACGGCCCGTGGGGCGGCACAGGCAAACAAGCCATGACAGCCGTTGATCTGGGCGGCGGGTACTGGAAATACACCTATAGCTGGGACACCACCAGCCGCATCGAGAGCGAGTATTATACTGCAGAGATATATTACGGCTTCAGCAAGAGCGAGAAGATCAGGGTCAAACTTGATAACACAAGGCCTGTCATCAGTAATGTCACTATGCTTGATGAACAGGGCAAACCCGCTCCATTCGGGGCTGAGGTCGTTTACGCTGATATCGATTTCACTGATACTCCGGCTTTTGGCGGCGGCATGGACACCACCCTGAATTTCAGCGTTAAGCTTGATGACAAGAATTTCTCCGGCAACTGGATCGATGCCGACACATGGCGCGGTTCCCTGGAAATCCAGTACGCCTGGAACTGGAACGGGTCCAGAATCCTGGTGGTCAGCGGTGCGCGCGATTACGCGGGCAACAGCATCCTGACCGATCTTTCGCGCTCCTATGTCATTGACTCAGGCAGACCGACCGTGTCATCGGTTGTCACAACTCCTCCGGCCCCGCAGGGCACTTCCATGGTTAATCCCTTCCTGATCGGATGGCTGACCTTTGAAGTGACATTCTCAGAATCCATGGAAACTACGGCCGGCCTTGTAACAATAGGCGGCCACAATGTGCCTGTTGTAAGCTTCTCAGGCAATACCTGGATCGGCCGCGTGCTGGTGGACCAGACCTGGGGTAGTCTGAAGGATCTGGCCCTGACAGTGGAGCAGGCCAGAGACGCGTCCGGGAATGAGATGCTTTCCGATTCGAGCCGCTCATACTGGGTGCTGGGTTCCGACGGCACTGACGCCAGTTTTTACAGTATCGACACCTGGGACGCAACCGACACCACAGATAAGGACGAGTTCTATCACGCGGGTCAGCAGATCAAGGTTGTGCTGAGAACTACGGCTGACACCAGTGCTTTTGCCAATTGCGAGGTGTTCAACGGGTCTATCGGCTGGGCCGGGACAGGCAGTCAGCCCATGACTGCGTTCAATCTCGGCAGCGGCAATTACCGCTACGAATTTACATGGGACACCACAGGCAGGGCCGAGAGCGATACATATCAGGCCCGTGTCTATTTCGGCGACGGCAAGAGCGAAACACTCACGATCAAGCTCGACAACACAAGCCCGTTTATCACAGCAGTGACTGTAAAGGACGGATCAGGCAACAGCGCGCCCTTCACCTCTGAAGTGGCGCATGTGACTGTGGATTTCAGCGACAGCCCGGCTTTCGGCGGTATGGACACGCCCCGCAGCCTGAGCGCGGTATTCTCAGGCATCGGCACTGTCAGCGGGTCTTTCATTTCAGCCACGCGCTGGTACGGCAGCATTGCTTTTACACAGGACACATTCAAGGGAATAAGCACATTGACAGTCAGCAACGGCTATGACAAGGCAGCCAATGTGGCGCCCACCTGGACAGGCACATTTGAGGTGGACACCACGGCACTGACAGGTTTGTCGCTTTCCGTGTATGAACTGGATCTTCCGTCTGGGAACACCCTGGAACTGACTGACATCACAGTCAGGGCCCATTACTCCAACGGGTTTTCCCGCGAAGTGACGAATGTGTCGTGGACCGCGGAATCAGGCGTGATTGTCGGCACTCTCTACACATCGCCCGGCATTGATGTTCTGACCTGTTCCTATACCGAGTGGTCTGTCACCAAAACCGTGGATCTGATAATCAGGACCAACAGCCTGCCGACAACACCTGTGCCTGTTTCCACAGTCACTGTCGAGGTGACGACAGGCAAGCCCGGTTTCCACATCTATAACAGCACTGATCCTGATGGAGACACACTGTGGTATGAGTTCTGGTACTCAAAGACGGATGACTTCTCATCCTATGTCACAAGCACAGGTCTCCTGCCCGGAGGCTCAGGCGGCAGAACCGCATACACGATGGAGACTGAACTGGAAGACATGACTTATTATTACTGGAAGGCCAGGGCTTATGACGGGTTCGGCTATTCCAGCTGGTCGCAGGTCAAGACCATTTTCGTGATCCTGGATCTGAAGCTGTTCTTTACATGTGGCCGTGGATGGAACATGATTTCCATCAATTTTGATCCTGTAAATCCTTCAATAGATAAAATGTTGGAAACAATAGAAGCTCAAGACCGCTTCTCCATGGTGCAGTCTTACACTTTCGTTTTTAATAACTCAACAGGTTTGTATGATGCTAAGTGGCAAACATATAGCCCTGTCTATAGTGTCGAACACCCTGCAAATTCGTTGAAAACGATGAGCCCTGGCCGCGCATACTGGATAAGGATGTCAACAACAGAAACTACTTTTATGCTATCCGGAAGACCTCCTGGAATGAAAACATTACACTTTCTCAAGGGATGGAATATGTTTGGTTGTGTAGGGACCAGTATTGTACCTATTGATCAAGCTTTAGAAGGAATTGCCGGAAAGTATCTGTTGGTATTAAGATATGATCCGAATAATCCTACGAACTGGAAAATTTACCATCCGTCTAAACCGATCGATAACAACACATTGAAAACTATTGAACCTGGAATGGGATATTGGATCAAGGTTACTGATAGTGAAGCCTGGCTGACGCTGGGGGAAAATTATTAGCGACACACTGTGTAATGACTCAGTATGCTGCGTCAGTGGATAGGGATATTACTAGGAGGAAACCATGCGATCAATCTGTGCCTTACTGTTTGTTTTGCTGTCCATTCCGGTTGCCGCTGAAGACATTGAAGGACCTCCGGTGTTTTCCATCTACCTGTGCCGCGTGATCGTGGACGGGTCTCCTGTTTCAGCAGGAGCTACACTGCAGGTATTAGATTCAAACACAGGTAAAACATTAACTGAGTATTTAATTGTGGTCCCTGGAGTAGCTGGTTTTTTTTCACTGTCAGGTATTGCCGAAGGAACTGAACTGCAGTTTTACATTGATGGAAGAAGGCTGTCTGTCAAAGAAGGGGCACAGGTTTTTAGGCCTGACATGAATACCCACGATCTGTTCCTCCATGCGGGTATCGAGGATGTTACCCCGCCTGAGCTTATATCTAAAGGGTTTGTCGATGATTTCACGATTGAACTGAGGTTCAATGAAACCATCGGGCTTTCAAAGCTTGAGAAAAACCTGTTTGTCTGCGATGAACCGATTGAAAAAATCAGTTACACACCGATGCAGAACGGCATCAGGATCAAATTCGAGAGCCTGCGCAGCAATTTCGTGTATCTGGAACTGAACGGAGATATCACGGATCTGTCAGGCAATGAGTTTGTCAGCGGGAAGATGTTGATATTTAAATGAATTATAAATTGTAGAGACGCGCTATAGCGCGTCTTTCCCATGGGATCTATTGAGGGTAAACGGTAATTGGTAATTGGTAATTGGTGATAGGTGATTGGTAGGGGCGAATAATCATTCGCCCGTACGATGGGGCGAACGCCGTTCGCCCGAATCCTGGAATGTTCGGGAACGGTGATTGGTAATGGGCGGACCGTGTGCCTGATCGAAAAACCCTGTGTCTGCTATGACAGCAAATTATTTCTTGCCGTTTTTTCCTGATGCGCGTTTCTGCTTTGCCGCTGGTTGTGATTTGGCAATTTTTCCGGATTTATCAATCTTCCCTGGCGATTTTTTCTGAACTTCCTGAGCCTGGGATGAATAAAAATCACGAATTTCTTCGAACGACTTGCCCTTCAACATCCTAAAATGCCTGTCCCGGACCTTGCGCACAAAATCAACTGCTTTGAAAGCCATAGCGGGTTACCTCCCTGGGGGTGAAAATCTGCAGGCTTCTGTATCCTTGTGTGAGGTTGACAGCGTTGAAAAGCCTGATTTTGTCCATATGGACAATGTGCTTGAAATTCCAGCTTACCAATGCATCCACATCAGCGCACACGGCGAGTGCGATATGAGTGGCGTCAGCTGTGAATTTCGGGGTGAGAATTTTTCTGTCTAAGTAAGCTGCTGACAGATTATAAGACTCGAGTGAAAATTCAGCCTTTTCCGAAGAGCAATTTTCGAAAAGGTGAAAGTATTCCATGACTTCGGCAGGAGCTTTTTGAATTTCTGCAATTACCAAGTCCGACATTACCAGCTTGTATGTGCCTTTCTGAAAATCCCTTAACAGGGCTCTTGACCATTCAGAAAATTCTTCATCACAGCAGCCGCCGATGACAGATGTATCAACATAAATGCGTAATTGTCTCATAAACAGATTATACCACAAAAAAAGGCGGCTCATTAGAGCCGCCTTTTTTAAGTCTTGCTTATATCTGTTCGTCAATAGGCAACTGCCTGTAAAGCATTAATACCGCCAGTTTTAGCTACACCAATGTTTATAGTACTGAAACCGCCATCTTCCGGATAAGGTATTGGTGTTACATCAGCAGATGTATTTTCGATACCGTTGATGAACACTCTCACGGTTGTTGTGGTTGTTGAAGAAGCAAGAACATTTGTGTAAATTCCACTTACTTCGGTGGCAGCAGAACTCAGCAGGGTAGTAAAAGTGGAGTCAAAAACAGACACTTCGGTACCTACCGCTGCACTTAAAGTGCTGATGGTAACAGCTCCTGTCAGTGTTCTTGTGCCGGGTGCTGGAGGTGCTGAATCATTGAGCGTCAAAATATCTTTCCTTTGAGCCATTGAGTAATTACCCAAAGCATCAGCAGCGAATACGAATATTGAATAGGTGGTGTTGGCGTTTAGTCCCGTAATCTTACAGGGCTGATATTGACCTGCGGTTGCATTGAAAGTGTGTTTCAAAGAGCCAGCATCTGTAGCGCTTGTTGGGGGTACTGTGGTGTTTTTCACATGAATGTACACTTTGCTGATGTCGCTGGTCGGATATCTAAATGAAGTCATAGCAGTATAGTATCCGGATGTGAACGCCACAATATCCGCTTCCGACCACACTGGAGCCGTATTGTCCACCTTGATCTCAACAGTGGCAGGTGCGCTCAGATTGCCCGCAATGTCCGCTGTTTTGAACAGCACCTCTGTGCTGCCTTCGCTCAGCGTGCCTGTGGCGTATGACCAGGTGGTGGCTGACTGGGTCACGCCAGTGGCCATGGCCCATGCCGCTGTTCCCTTTTTAACCCAGATGTCGGTATTGGCTGTTTTGGTGCCTGAGATGGTGTGACTGACCTCTTTGGTCTGATAGGTCAGGCTATTATACGGCGCGCTCAGTGCAGGGGCATTGGGAGCCACAGTGTCCACCTCATAAGTGTATGAGGTGTTGGCAACCATGGCATTGCCTGCAGCGTCCTGGGCTGCTGAAATGCTCAAAGTCCACGCTGTGCCCGCATCAACCTCGCCTGTCAGATCCACCACTGCCTGGCACTGGGTGGAACTGGGCCAGGTTTCAGTAGCGTCTAAGGTGGTGCCGAGTTTGGCCAGAGTGACTGTGGGAGTGACCGTGGTTTTCATGGCCTCGTCAAATGTGATGACAAAAGAGTAGCTGGAATTCTTCAGGTATTTGTTGCTGCCGGATGTCACTTCAGCCGGGCTGACTGCAATGGACGACACGACAGGCAGCTTGTCTCCTGTGAATGTGGCCTGTCCCGCGGCAGTTGTGATGGCAGTAGTGGTCAGTGTGTCACGCACATTGCTGACCTGCAGGGTGTAGGACTGGCTGGTCTGTGAGGTTGTGGTCAGGTCATATGTGACTGAGTCCACCTTAGCAGCAGCGCCGACGGTCAGACCCGCTCCGCCGGTGATGGCGTAATTGGCCGGAGTCTCAGCGTCAGCCTGCACAGGCTCAAGCGTGTAAACCACGCGGACTTTGGTGTTTGAGGTGGCTGTGGCTGAAGCCACGCCAATGCCCGCTGTGCCTGTGAATGAGCCTGTGTATGCGCTCATGACATTGCCGTTTAAGTCCTTGAGATTCTGAATGGTGAGCGGATAGCTGATCTCCTGCTGCATGCCTGTTGTCAGGCGCACGGTTTTTCTGTCGGCAAGCAGTGTCGCTGCAGTGATTGTAAGCCCTGTGATGGTGTAATTGGCTGTTGTTTCGGCCTCTGTTGTTGTGACTTGCTGGTCGAATGTGACCACCACATGCATGGGAGTGGTGGAATTAAGGGTTGCGACCTGCGGCGGGTATGTGCTGACAATCACTTCTTTTGTGAAAAATTTCACAAGGCCCGAGTTCAGACCAACTTTGGCTGCGATCTGGTATGTGCCTGTGGCTGTGAATGGGGTCACCCCGCTGACCAGGAGGTTGTATTTTTTGGCCACAGCCCAGTCATGCACGCCTGTGTCTTCAACCTCGATCGTCAAAGGCTGCAGCAGCCCGGCAGTCCAGACGCAGAGCTTGAACTTGCCCTGATTGAGAGAGGCTACACTGGCCACCATGGCTTCCACAGTAGCGTACATGGTGTCGCCAAGCTCGAACCCGCTGGTAACGCCCTCCTGGTTGAACACAGTGACAAATGTGGCCGGCAGTGTCAGAGAGCCTGAGTAGCTGAATGTTGTGCTGCCGGACTTGGCCATCATGGCGTTGCCGTAATAATACTTGGCTGTGACAGTCAGGGTGAAAGGACCGTCATTAAAGACCTCGAGCGACTGGCTGAAGTCTACTGTCGCCGATTGTCCGCCGAACGAGGCTGTCAGGCGCACCTTGTCGCCTTTTTCAATGCTCGCGCTGTTAGCTGTGTCAGTGACCGCCGTAATGGACGGCACAGAGGGATCGGCTGCCAGAGTGCCGACATTCAGCTCGAATGTCTTGGTCAGGTTGCCGGGTGTGATCGTGGCTGTGAGATAAGCAGCGCCGGTTGTCACAGGCCGCACGACTATGTCCTGGAAAGTGGTTGCAGTGTTGCGGATCGAGACCACAGGGGGTGTGGATGTCTGGGCTGTGTCAATGGCAGTGGCTACTATGATGTAATTGCCGGGATTGCGGGACGAAAACGAGAAGATCTGTGTGATCTCAATCGTGTCTGCTGTGACTGTCGGGTAAGTGGCAGGATAGGTCTGCACCTCAGCGCTGCCTGTGGCCTTGTCCACCAAAGCCACCTTCAGGCCGCCAAGCTTTGGATTGGTGCCTGCGTAAGCCCTGGCAGAAACCTTGGCGTAAATGGTGGAGTTGTTGTCGAATGTCTGTGTGGCAGGAGAAAGCTGGTTGTAGTATTCAGTGATCATGACTGTCGGCTTGTAGAAATCAGCGATGCTGGTCTTGGCCAGCACTGCTTTGGCCACATCCTTGCCTGTTGCGGACACATCGCCGGGTGTGTTGGCGATCAGGCTGTCGAACAGGGTCGAATCACTGGTGGCTGTGAGCCCGGTCAGTGCAGCAGTCGTGGTTGGGCTGGTCAGGTCGAAACCGGTCCTGTACTGAAAGTTTTCATCCACTACCTCTGACAGGGACGCGGCTTTTTTCATGTACTTGGTGATTTTGGTGCCAGTGGTGGAACCGTAAACCGCGCGGCACAGAGTCAGCAGCAACTGGTGCTCAAGCGCTCCGGACGGGTTGTAATGCAGATTAAAGGTCACGCGCTCGCCAAGAGCCACGCTGACCGGGAAATACAATGGCTCAGCTCCGGGAGACAGCACGATCATCACATAATTGGCGGCTTCCACCTGGTCGAAATAAATTTCACCGTCAACCGCTGTGGTGGTCTGGGAATAGGTCGGGTTATACAAAGTGACTGTGGCTGAGGCAAAAGCGCTGCCTGTCACCAGTTGTGGCGCGAAAAAGCTGCTGGAAGCCGAGGCGCCTGTGATGGAACCAAAGACAAAGCCCGAACCCGCTGTTGATTCACTGCTCGATCCTCCGCCAAGACAGCCGAACAAAATCAAGCCGGCCAGCAGGGGCAGCATCATCAGGAGAAGACCTTTTTTCAGCATGATAAATAACCTCCGGTAGTAAGTAGTGATAAATAACAGATAAGGGTGATTGGTGACAGGTGAGGCTGTATTACCAATTACCACCCTCAGCTATGCACAGAGGCTCTTGTTCCGAACTATGTTCGGGCTTGGAGCCTGTTGTCCTGAGCTTGCTCAGGGCTTCGGGTACAGATATCCGTAACTCGCTGCGCTCGCACGGCTATCTGCCATTACCTGTTTTTTTCTGCCGACATTGTAGCAGAAAAGATGAATTGTGAACAGCTTCGAAAAACCCTAT